>JBBQPD010000031.1:0-16156 GCA_038331535.1 Gemmatales bacterium
CCCGCTCCCAGCCTGCCTGCGTGTCCAGGGACCGCGCGTCTTCCGCGGCCTCGACGACTTCGGTGAGGCGTTCGCAAGCTACCGGGGCTGCACGGAGGAGTTGGCGCTCAGCTGGCTGATCGAGTGCCTTCCCATCCAACCGTCCTACCCCTGCCTCGTCCGACCGCGATATCGGGGAACGGCGGCGCCGGAGATGATGCTCCTCTTTGAGCGCCTGCTCGCGGTCTTTGTCGCGCTCCGCCTCCAGCTTGCCGCGAACACGCCCAGCGAGGTCACGGAAGAGGACTACGCGGCGGTTCGGTCGCTTCTGACGAACCTGCCGTTGACGCCGGAGGATCGGGATCTGCCACCCCAGGCGCTGGGGACGGCGAACGCCGCCTTCGAGTCACTCAAATGGACCGGAGAAGGAATTTCGCTCCCGGGCCTCAGTCAGGACGGCCAGAAGTGGTTCACCCGGTACGACGCCGTCCGTTGGACCGGGCTGGGTTACAACACCGTGAAAGCGCACCTGCGGGCGTTGGAGGGCGAGGGGATTCTCCGTTCCACGGTGGCGCAGAACAACCGCGAACGGGGGCGGCAAATTCATTTCCGCTTTGCCGAGGGCCGCGCCCCGCCCTTCGCGTGGAAGAACCCCTTCGAGGGGTTGCCCGACCTGGCGGCCCCCGCCCCGGCCGGGCCGATTTGATCCGTGATTGCCGCGGATTGCGCCCGGATTGCGCTTGCGAAGCGCAATCGGAAACACCTTCGTTTCTTTTACTTCCGGATGGAACAGGCCGGTTTGCGCGCCGCGTGGCGTGGCGCCGGCACACCCCTTTTCCTCAAGCGATCGGAGCAACGTCATGAAAAAGGCTCGCTCGTTGGACGCCCGCCGGCCGCTCTTCCTGCGACAACTTGTGGGAAACACCACCGTCATCACACGACTGGCTCACCAGATAAAACGCGGCACCGTCCCCAACCGCGTGTTTCTCCACGGCCCGTCCGGGGCGGGGAAGACGACCCTCGCCCGCATCCTCGCCCGACACTTCTTCTGCGAGAACCGCGTCGGCATCGGCGACCCGTGCGGTCGCTGCGAGAACTGCCTCAAGGATCTCGGCGAAATCATGGAATTCGAGCAGCGGACCGCCGCACGCCTGGAGCAGACGTGGGGCTGGTGGGAGCAGCATGGGCGGTGGGTTCTGACCAACCCCGGCTGGGCGTTCTTCCTGGACGAGACCCAAGACCTGAGTGATTTGCACCAGAAAGACTTCTACGACCAGTTGGAGTCCGCTACGGCGCTGGTCATCTTCGCGACGACGCACAAGCACGCCCTTAAGGACGCCCTGCTTAACCGGTTCGGCGCTAACGTCTACGAGTTACGCCGCCCGACGACGATGGAAACCGTAGCGGCGATGACGAAACTGGGCCAGGAGCTTCAGGTCCATGCCGCGGCGGACCTTCTGACCCTGGTGGCCGAGCACTACGGCAGCGACCTCCGCAAGTGTGTCGATTTTATCCATACCGCAGCCGATCAAGCTCCGGACGGGGTCGTCAATTCCGCCTTCGTCGAGGTCGTGTTGGGTGCCAAACCGGTGGTCATGGCCCAAGCCGTTGAAGGCGGAGACCTTGTCCGACTTTGATCCGGGCAAGCGGCTCCGCCACTCTGGCTTGCGTTGTGTTGCTCTCTGCCGGTAACACCATCGGCAGAGAGATTCCTCTCAGATTGCGGGTGTCGCGATCCCTCCATCTCAACAACTCGGCCAAGCGGTCGCGATTCGTCCGCGCCACCCGTCTGAATGTTCTCCTCCGTTCCTAGACGTCCCGCCCGACCGGCGCGGCCAAGTTGAAGACTTCCCCACCGTGTTCCTGCTTTGCCGCACCTTTCGCCGACTTCCCGGCGGGGCGGGTGTGGTTCGTTGGGGTAGACGGAGTAGACAGTTCTCACAAGGAAGACAAATGGCGACTCTCGACTTCGCAGATCCGGCCGCCCCGGCCTCCGTCAATGGTGTCTCGCTGCTGACACGGGCTGGTGTTCCCAAAAGCCGGTACACCTTCGAGGAAAAGCTACAAATGCTCGGCTGCACCGAGGAGCAGCTCCAGAGCTTCGCTGACCTGTTTGCGCCGCGCAAATTCCACTACGCCATCACGCGGGCCAGGTCAGGGAATCCCCGTGACTGGTCCGGTGGTCACGGTGCGCTCACGCTCGATCAGGTCGCCCGCCACCTGCTCGGCGATCGGCTCCCCGGCCTCAATCCGCAGTGGGTGGCGCCGCGCAGCTGGGACTGGACCCTCTTCGTGGCTATTGACGTGGACCAGCGGGGTGACCCCGAGGAGTTCGTATCCCGTTGCCGCAAACTGGAGGACGCTCTCAGCCTCCTGGATGTTCCGCCGGAAGCTCGTCTCGTCGTGCCGACACCGTCAGGCGGTCGGCACTACTACTTTTTCACGGCAGCACGCATTCGCACGGCCGAGATCGCTCCCACCCTGGCCGAGGTGGGCATTTTCGCCCGCAAGAGCAAGTTCGAGATCTTTCCATCGCCGAGCCAGGGTCTGCGGCTCCCGTTCGGACACATACCGGGCAACCCGCATACGCCGGACGAATGGCTGCTCTTCCTGGCACGCTACCGGAGTGGCGCGTTGCCGACCGTCAACTGGGAGCAGTGCAAGCACCTGGCCCGGCAGCACCTGCGATCACGGGGAGTTCAACGTCATCTGTTCCCCGACGAGCCGAAGGAGAAAGAGCCCGAACAGCGACCTCCAGCACCAAGCGGCAAGCGCAGGCTACTCGCAGAGACAGCTGGGAGAACCGTTCACCTGGGGGCAACGAAACGCGCACAAGAACAAGTCAGCCGCTACGAGGAGTTGGTGATGAAGCAGGTCCGCTGTCCTGCGGAAATGAAGGAACTGTGGGCGCTGGGCATCCGCGAGGCAGGCACACGCCACGAAGCCGTCCTGCGGCTCGTCTGGAACTTCATTTTCGTGCGCGGCTGCGGAGAAGAAGAGGCTGTTGCGGAGATCACGGACTGGACGTACCGCACGGGAAAGCACACTTCGAAGGACGTCCGGGCCGATCTCGAACGGGGCGGGAGCCGGGTCGAGGACGATGTCCGCGACTTGGTTCGACGGTTCGCCCGACTACGAGAGGAGGGCGGGCGCGGGTCCGGTAACCACTTTGGAGAGGCCGAGGTGGAGGCCATCCGGGCGGCAACGAAGGGACTTGAACGCCAACTTGCACAGACCCGCGGGCAGTTCTTGCTGGAGTTCCTACGTTTCGCCAAGAATCACGGACGCCCGGTCGAGGGGGGTGGGAAAGCGCGCCGGCGGTGCGTGGCATCATCCGGCAGTGGCCGGGCTGCAGCGGCATGCGCTACAAGGCGCACCTGGACTGGGCACTTGAAACAGGTGTCCTGGAGATGACCCGGGAAAAGCGGCAAACAGCGGATGGCACCGGACGGTCCCGAACATACCTGCTTCGGATACCAGCAACGAACCGGGCGGAATGGACACTGACCTGTGAGGAAGCCCTTGCCCGATTGCTGCAGCAGCAACGAGGTGCCGAGATCGGTTCACCAGCCGCGCTTCGCAGTGAGGTTGAAAGTGACACGTATCAGGATGGTCTTCCGCCGAAGGAGGAAGACGGTCACGGCGAAGCAATGGCCAGTGATCCGACGACTGAACCGGTAGCGGAAGATAATGAGGGAATCGACGATTCACCCGGACTCATCGCACCAACCGGCTCGGGCCAATTCGGACACGTCACCGAATTTGAATGGAGGAATACGGACCATGCCCACCGAACTGATGAACATCCCCACGCCGCAGGCGCCGGCACCGATGGCGTCACCAGCTCCACCGATGGAACCACCGCACCAGCACGAACCGGAAACGCGCGGGGTGAACATCCGCGGCGTGCCCTACGCCGTCTGGCAGAAGGCACGCCGGAACGCCCTGGCCTCCAACCTCCCGTTCAAGGAATATGTGATCCGCGTCCTGGCCGAGTCCGAGCCGTTGGTGCCCGCCGCCGCGGCGGCCGACCGGCCTGGCCCGGTCTGACCCCCTGCCCTGGACACCCGGCCCGGACCGCCCTCCTACCCGTCCCATCGCCACACGACCACGCCGCCATCGCGGCGATCCTCGCTCCCTTCTCACAACAAGCCCTGGATGACTTTCCGGAACAGAGAGACCGAATTCTCCAGACCTGGGCCGCCGTGGAAGTCCTGGCACGCGACCCCACCCTCCAGCCCTCCGGCCGCCGCCTCCTGCTCGCCGATCCGGCCGAACTGATGCCCGCCGAGATCCTGGCCCGCCACCGCCTCCTCCAGGGACATCGGCGAACACGCGACGGGCCGGCTTTGGCTCCAGTCTGACCCTCGTCGTGCTCCAGCAATCCCTCCCGAACCTGATCGCCCGCGCGTGCCGCCTCTTGAGCGGAATCGCATGGGAGGGATACCCATTCGGACACCGGGTAAGTGAGAGAAAGAGCCGGCAAGTCCGGCTTCGGTCAATCCCTGGCATGTCCCCACCAGTCAGCCCAGAACGGGAGCCTCCCCGGACTTTGTCCGGGACCATCACTCTTAATGCAGCAGAAGTAGAAGCAACAACAGAACTGGGAAATGGGACATCAATGGAAACTCTCATGGACATGGCTCATCGAATGCAACCGGATCGAAATCGACTGGGAATAGCATGGGAATGGGACCCCAAACAAGATTGGAACAGGGAATGACAATCGGATCGACTTCCCCCTCTCATCAACGGAGACTCTTCTCATGCCCGGTAAGAAAGCCGTCCGCCTACCAAACCGTCGACGCCGCGTCGGCGTCACTGGCTATAAGGGGGTCGTCCAACTGACCCTCTCCCGCTGGCACGCGTGCGTCTCCAAGAATGGCCGCAAATACACCCTGGGCACGTTCGACTCGCCGCACCACGCCGCCGTCGCGGTCAACGTCGGCACCGAACTGCTCTTCCCTGGTGTCCCAGCCCCTTACCTGAACGCCATCCCCGACGAGCACCTTCCCACCCCGGACCTGGCCGCCACCATTCGCCAAGAGGCGAACTGCCGCCTGGCCCGCTACGGCTTGGTGCCCGACACGCCCCCGTTGTGATTCTGTTCCTGCGGCCCTGGTGCCGGAAACCGAACGCCCCACCACGGCCACCGTAGCTGCTGCCGCCTCTGAACCGTACCTGCTTCATCGCCTGAGGCGGCAACCAACTGCCCATCGCTTCCGAGCCGACGGGCCGGTCGTGCAATCCCCAGAAACTCGTGAATATCACGGGTAAGAATTGACAGTTCAGACAACTGGGCATCGACTCGTTCTTCACCCATGGACGGAACTGAAAAGGCCCGTTGTTATTCACGGCGACACGAGCCTGGAGCCTGGAGCCTGGAGCCTGGAGCCTGGAGCCTGGAGCCTGACGCCGCGACCAGCCCTGACCCTATTCATCCCAAAGGAGGAATTCATGACCGTACTCGCAACATCCCTGTACCCTGGCTGGCAGTCGTTCTGGGACGCACTGGAGGAGGCAGAGAGCCCGTGGGCTCGTTCCATCAGCGAGGAAGGCCAGGAAGCGTTTCAGCAGACGGTCGAGTCCATGATCCGGGCGTCGGTGCCCCCAGTGCGGGCTGCCCGTCTGCACAAACTCCGTTCGTCATTGCATTTCCCGGACCTGTCGCATCGGGACCATTACGAACTCCGCTGGAATCTGCTCTGCTACCTGGAGAGGAGCCCGAACGACACCGACGACGCGCAGGTCCAGCGGATTCTGACGGAACTGACTCAACTCCACAAGGGGAGCGACCCCATCCCCGCCGACACGTTGGCGTCTACTGACCTCCAAGAGCAGATGACTCGATTCATCGAGGAGTTGAAATACACAGCGCTCTGCACGCTGTGGCAGTTCACCTGTTTCTGGTCGTGTTACACCGCGACCCTGCCGCGTGAGGAACTCGACCATCTCCGCGAAAGTCTCTTCGGTCTTACTGTCATCGAGTTGCTGTGCCAGTTGCCCTGAACGACACGAATCACCAGGAGCATGGATGCCCCCATCTGGCCCGACAGCCGCAGCCGACCGGAGGATTTCATGACCCGCAAAGAGAAAAAAAGAGAGAAAGCTCGGCGAGCCGCCGATTGGCGATGTCGCCGCTGGGACCGCTGTGCCCGAGCCCTGGATGTGATTGGTCTGGGCGACGGGTTTCGAGAACTAAAGGATCGCACCAAGGACTTCCTGGCCGCGGTCTGCCGGCCCCTGCCCGAGTTTCACACGGAGTCACTCGGACCGAATTGCTCCCAGCTCAAGGCAGAGATCCTCGAAGAACTGGCCGAATCGGTGGTTTCCATCGGCGACACAGTGATTCCTTGGCCAGAAGCCTACGCCGTGTTGTCGCCGCTGACCGACGAACTGTCCTACACCGTCGTGGAGGCGCGCCACGCTGCCGACTCCGATTTTCGCTACCTCGACCGGGCACGACGTGTCTGTGCCGAACATGCAGGGGGAATCGCCGCTGACACTTTCCACATCCTGGGAGACGTGACCATTCGGGCCGCCGCCGGGGCCAGTGATTTCGACAGGTGGATAGTGTGGCTGCGGCTCGAAGGTCCCTTGTCTGCGGGGAAACGGTGTCACCGAATCGAGTTCAAATCCGAACTGTCCCAGCGTTCCGAGGCGAAACTCGACGGGGCGACCCGCCCGGTCTACCGCTGCGGCGGGGGTTGGGGCAAGGATGGATTTCGTTGGGTGTCGTGGCCGGGAGAGATCTTGGGCACGTCCGGCCCATCGGAAGGATACCCGGTCTACATTCAGCGCCACGCCCTCGACCGACTCGGCGAACGGCTGCAGCCGCTGGGGCACGACACCGTTCAATTCTCGCTCCACTGGTCGCTCGACAACCCAGCCATTATTCGCTGTCGCGATGACGACACCTACCTGATCGAGTACCGTCTCGGGAACAATGTACTTGCCGGCTATCTCACAGCCCGCCGCCTGTGCGATAAGGTCGTCATCACCACGTTCCTGTTCCTGACCATGCAGGGCACTCCCGAGGCCAGGCGTTTGGCGGAACGGTTACGGCTCCGGCGGCCGGACATGGAGCACAACGGCCTGGACCGCCTGGCCGGCTTCATCAACACCGACCTCGCCCGCGACCCCGACCTCGCCCAGGTGTTCAAGGAGTCGGGCTGCCAAGGGCTACTAGAAATCGCCTGCGAGGAGTTCTCAACTCGGCCGGTCAAGGCTGCCGGACTGCGAGCTTACCTGGGCCTCGCCAAGCAGCCGCTGCTTACCTCCGGACCCTCGGGCGCCGCCGCCACGCCCGCACCGGCCGCTTGTCACCATGCTCCGCATCGCCGGACAGTCATCTGTAGTTGACGAGTCCACCGCTCCGCACCGGCTGTCCTTCGAGGCCCCAGAATTCGGGGATTTATCTGGGTAAGAGGAGACAGTGCAGACAACAACGTCGGCACGCGACCCCTGAACCGAACCAACAGGAGTAACGCCATGAGTCAACAAGCCGTCGCTCCGTCCGTCGATGAACAGGTCCTTCACGGCCTGGAGGACCACGTTCGCACACGACTGGAAGTTCTCGACTGCACTCCAGCCGCTGCGATCTATCACAGCTTCGACGATCATTTCGCTCTGGGCACGGCAATCCTTGAAGCCATTGAGGAGACGATCGGCACCGACCGGACTTTTGAGGATGGCGTCCGCCAGTCCTGGTCGCCGACCCGAGATGAGGAACTTGCCTTCGTCCGCTTTCTCACCGAGTACGAGTCCGCCTTTTGGACAATCCGCTGTGATGTCCTGCGGAGCCACGCCGACGTGGTCCACAACCTCCCGACCGAATCCATCCGGGACTTCATTGCTACCCTGGACCGGGAGATCCGCCGCGAATTCCTGGTCCGCATCCAGACCATGCGGTCCCTCACACAGGAATAAACCCACCGCACTGTGAGTTCGGTGTGTTGCTCTAACGCCCGCACTGATCAAACCGAAATCCGAATCTGAGTCGCCGGGACGGTCCCGGCAGCTCTCTCGGAGTGACTATGAGGTACGCCATGCAGACGCAGCCTTCGGTTCTCGCCGCGATGCTCCGCCGTGGTTTCCTCCAGTACGAAGACCCGCCTGCGGCCGTCGTGGAAGCGACCCGGCAGATCAGCCGCACATTCACCGCCCGCGGCGATGCCTTCCGCGCGAACGGCGAATACCAGCTGGCCATCAGCGACTACGGCGACGCCCTGAATCACCGCTTCGCGGGCGAGATGGGCTATTTGTACAACCCCGAAGCCTACCACAACCGTCGCCAGGCCCTGGCCTGCCTGGGGTGGTTCTTTCGGGCCAGGGGCAACCCCAATCACGCCGATCCGGACATGCCGGACTGGGCTCGCGAAGCGGTCCGCAAGGCCAATGTGCCGCACGGCTATCTGGTAGTCGCCGCCGACGAGAACATCCTTGGACACTGCCAACTTACGCCGGAAGGCCACGACGAGGCGGTCGCCTTCGCCGATGAACTGGCCGACAACCCCGAACTGCGTTTCAACATCGACAACCTCTACTTGGTCGAGACCGACGAGTTCGACGCCGCCGTCTACCGCTACGACGGCTCGGCCCTTGAAGAAGTGTACCGTGCCCCGGCCCGGGACGAACACGGGGCTCTTATTCGGGAGACATGATTTCCCGAGCCGAGACGGTCGCTGTTGAGATTGGATCGTGTGAATGTTTCATGCGTGCGGCCGCACAAACGCTTCGAGCCGATGCCGCTTTGATTTGGCTCGACCCTTTGAGGAGATTGTTTCATGACCCCAACCGCGGAAGCCCCGTACTACCAGGATGGAGAAACGAGTACCAACGCCGCAGCGTTCCAAATAAGTCAGCTCGTCCGAAACGGCTCGGACGCACGCCGTCTACTCGCTCCGATTCATGACTGGTCTGAGCTGTCCGACAAGGTCGAGTTGGCGGAGGAACTCGAACAAATCTTCCGAACCTGGGACGAACCTGGATCCACGGACCGTGCCGTTCGGGCCCAAGAGAGCCCGACGGCAGTGCCGGGGCCGGGTTCAGCTCAGCAGCTACGACACCGATCTCTACCGCACGATCCTGCACGACCTGACTCGCGTCGAGAAGTCTACTCACGTCCAGTTCTCGAACTCCGGCGACGACCGCACGGAGGTCCTGTGGCGAAATTGGGAACCTGCAATCTCTGCGGATCAATCCTTCCCGGAACCCTCAGGGGGCTAGGACGTGGACAAGCACCAGGTCGGGAGGTAAATGAGCTTCCTGAACATCGCTGACCTATCTGTTTCGCACGAAAGGATCTTCAATGGAACAGCAACTGGAGTTCGTCTTTCGCCAACTCTTTGACCCGATGCCCCGCTCGTGGCGGGCTGGCATGTACTGGCAGGTCGAGGCCCATCCCGAGGGTGAACACAGCTGCCCCGTCGGCCTATGCTGGGTAGTCGATACCAGTATCATCCTACCACCAGAGCGGAAGCACGAGGCCTATTCACCGATCGTCGATTTTCTTTTCGTCCTGGACAGCTACCGTCGAGCCGGTGTCGCCACCGCACTGATCGATGCCTGCCGCCAGCGCTGGCCTGACCTGGAGCTGACCGGCACTGTCAGCCCTGAGGGGGAGGCGTTCCTCAAGGCTTACGAAGAGCGGCACCAAAGACGGAAGGAGCAGCCATCACGATGAAATTGTGCCGGAGACAGACGACATCGTAGTCGCTGGACGGTCGAGGGCGATACCCACCCAGGCCCCGCCCAGCCATTACTTGGCTCGTTCCTCAACCATTCTCGCTACTACTTCTCACCAGCGGGCCGCTCCGCTGGGCGGGGTAAGTCCTTGGGAGCACGGTTCCAGACGGTTCGCCGCCATGAGCCGCCCGTGCTTCCGGGAGTACCCGTCGATGAGTCACTGCACCGAAGTCGCCAGCAATCCACTTTCCCACCTTCACACCGGTTTTCTGGCGATCCTGCCCACCATTCAGCGTCATGCCCGATTCGCTTTCCGGTACTTGCACAGTTACCACGACCGGGAGGACGCGGTTGCTGAGGCCGTTGCTGTGGCCTGGGCCTCGTTCGTCCGGCTCACACGCCGAGGCAAGGACTCTGCCGACTTCCCGTCGGCCCTCGCCTCCTTCGCCTCCCGGCACGTCAGGAGTGGCCGGCGCCTCTGCGGCACCGAGAGCACCAGGGATGCATTGTCCCCGACCGCCAGAATGCGCCGAAGCTTTGGGGTCGAGCAGCTGCCGGACAACCGCACCCAGGGCCGGTAGCCGTGGCAGGAAGCGCTGCTCGACAACACGTAATCCCCGGTCCCCGAGTAGGTCGTCTTCCGCGTGGACTTCCCGGCCTGGCTGCTCACTTTGACGGACAGGGACCACCGCGTCGCGGAGCAAATGGCCCTGGGGCACCGGCCCCTCGACCTGGCCAGGTACTTCAGCGTGAGTCCGGCCTGGGTCAGCCAGTTGCGTCGGCAACTCCGCGAGTCCTGGCAACGCTTTCAGGAAGGACCAGAAACGGAAGCCCCGCGAGAATTGGTCCCGGCGGCTTGAGGGAGGGTGCCATGTCCGACAACGACCCGGTCCTGCTGAGCCACTCCATCGAAGAGGCACTCGTTCGGATCGTACGCCCTGAGCTGCTTGAGCAGTACCGGCGGGAGAAGGAGCGTCACCGCGAGGAACTGCGGGCCATCGAGCAGGCACGCAAGAGAGCGCGGCAGCTGATCCGGCGATTCTTCGGAAGTCTCCGCGAGCAAAAGACCGCCGAGCTGGAGCAGGAGTACACGGAGCGGCTCAAGACGGAAGTTGATCGACATGCGAAGTGGCTCGCGGAACTCCGGGAAACCATCAGGGATCACGAGAGGGTGGAAACCGGGGGCGAACCCGCGTGATGCGGTTCAAAGAAAGCTGTAATCCCCTGCTTGAGGGGGCAATTCGTCCGGAGCGCGCCGAATGAACTTTCCCGCCGATCTGGAACGGGTGGCCCGGATCGCCAGGATCCTGATCGACGCTGCCCTGGCGAACCAGGACATCCAGGGCCACCTGCGCGACCTGACCCCGCCGCGCCTCTGGACTGTGGCGGGCGTCCGCCGCAACCCGACCTGTCGCGTGGAGTGGGAGTACGTCACCGTCATCGGGGGCATTGGCGAGTCCCTGGCCGCTGCCCGGCACAAACATTGGGGCGACTTCCTCGGCATTCAGCCGCTGAAACCGGACGACCCCGTACACTGGAGCCGCATCCTCTACATCTACAAGCCAGAGTGCCCATACAACCGCCGCGTGGAACAGAGAAAGGCTCTGAAACGAATCCTGGGCCGCAAGCACCGCAAACTGGTCACTCTCGCCGCCCAGTCCACCAAGGGGGATTTCCTGACCAGCCTCTTGACTGAGACGGGAGCCTACGTAATCCGGCGCCGCCTCCGTCTCGATCCCGGCCACTTCTGGCGCGCCGCCCGCGGGAAGGACGTTCTCGACCTCCCGCAACCATCGCAGCAACTCTTCTTGTTTCCGATGGAAACTCCCTGAATCGACCTACAACAGATGTCTTGCTAATCGCCGTGCCCGCCCATCTCCGGCAAGTGACGCGGGTAGTCCGGGGTAAGCGGTGCCGGACCGATCGCCAAGAAGTCGCGCTTCGCATCAAGCAGCATGACACAGGCCATTCAGGTCCGGGACAGGAACCCACTCATGGCAACGGCCAAGATTCAGCTCGGGATAATCAGAGTGACTCCGGAGGAAACCGGCCAACTGCCGACGAATCCGGAAGAGATTCGTCTCGAACCCGGAATTGCTTCTTCCCCGGTTCAGCAATCCGTTCAAGGACCGCCGCCCGTTCCATGGCACATTCTCTTTCCTCCGGGCCACCCGATGCACGGCGCCGGCCGGGGTTGAGGAGATTGTTGACTGCCGCCGTGTGCGGTGTCCCTTCGGCGTCTCGGTTCGGCCTGACCGCACGGGGCAACCCGCGGCGCCCCGCCGCCAACACTTCTGCCGGGTAAAGAGGCTGCCCTCGTTCCGACACGCCCGGGAGTCATGATGAACTGGAAACCGCGCTCGTGCCGGCCGGCCCCGCCCGCGCCCCCGCAATACCTCCCCGACGGGACCGACTTCACCGACATCCCGCTCAAGCATCCTCCCGGGATTGCCGGCCTCGACCATGTATGTCCGAAATGCCGTGGCCACGGCGGCTGGAATCTCGCGCGGAATGCCTACGGCACCGGGAAGCACTTCCAGTGCGGCTGCGGCCAATGCAACGGCTGGGGCTTCGTGGGAGAAAGCGACCGGCTCTGCGTCCACGACTACCGGGAACTTGCCCAGGCGGAATGCCGGGCCCGTGAGATCCCTCACCACGGCATGTGCTGGCACGTCCTCGCATGCACGAGCTGTGGACGCCTCCGTTCCTACGACTCCGGGGACTGATTCCGGTCCTGTTAACCCAACTGGTGACCCAACCCGCGGCGATGCACACCAACGACCTCAGATGAGGGGAACGATGAAGAATCAGTGGTTCGACGTGGACCGGGAAGGACTCCGCAAGCTCATCGAGCAGCACGGCAAGGGTCGGCTCGTTGCGGAGTTGCTGCAGAACTCCTTCGACGAAAGCGTCACGACTGTGGCCGTGAAACTCTCCCCGCTTCCAGGCCGGCCCGTGGCGGAACTGTCCGTCGAAGACGATGCCCCCGAAGGATTTCAGGAACTGGAACACGCCTACACTCTTTTCGCGGAGAGCTACAAGAAAGGCCAGCCCGACAAGCGAGGCCGCTTCAACCTGGGGGAGAAGCTGATGCTTGCGGCATGTCTGGAGGCCCGCATTGTCACGACCACCGGGACGGTCGCCTTTGGCGCCGATGGCCGGCGCCACGTCAAGTCTCGCGCCAGACGGGACCGAGGCTCGGAGTTCTGGGCCACCTTGCGGATGTCGCGCGCCGAGTGCGACGAGGCCTGCACCCACCTCCGCTCGCTCCTCATCCCTACTGGCGTTGCCGTCTCCCTCAATGGCGAGGCGCTGCGGCCGCGCGAGGCCGTCCACGCCTTCGAGGCGAGCCTGGAGACGGAGGTGGCCGATGAGGAAGGAATCCTGCGCCGTCGGGTCCGCAGAGTCCAGGTGGAACTCTACGACCCGTTGCCCGGCGAGGTGCCCACCCTGTACGAGTTGGGACTACCGGTAGTCGAGACGGCCGACCGGTGGCACGTCAACGTAGGCCAGAAGGTGCCGCTGACCCTGAGCCGCGACAACGTCCCGCCCGCCTATCTGCGGTCGCTGCGCACCTTGGTCCTCAACGACATGCACCAGCGGCTGACCGACGAGGACGTCAACGCCCCCTGGGTCCAGCAGGCGACGTCAGACCCCGAATGCTCGCACGAGGCCATCGCCGCATTCCTGGACCACCGCTTCGGGATGAACCGAGCCTCTCACGACCCGACCGACCCCGAGGCGAACAAGGCGGTTCAGGCGGGTGGGGGCGTGATCGTTACTGGGAGGATGCTCAACCGGCGGCAGTGGCAGAAGGCCCGGGAGGCCGGGGCCATCGAACCGGCCGGCCGGGTCAAGCCGACGGCCAAGCCCTATAGCCTCGACCCCGCCGCACCGGCCGTGGAAGTGATCCCGCCAGGCCAATGGAGTGCGGCGGTCCGGAACGTCGCGGATTACGCGGTGGTTCTGGCGTTGGAACTAATGGGGGTGGCGCTCACCGTCAACGTCGTCCGTACCGGCAACAACTTCCTCGCGTGCTACGGCGCGGGCAGGCTGGACCTCAACCTGTTCCGCCTTGGCGACCGCTGGTTCGAACAGGGCGCGAGTGAAGACGTGGACCGATTGCTGATCCACGAGTTCGGCCACCAGTATTCCGGCGACCACCTCAGTGACGAATACCACGACGCCCTCTGCCGACTGGGGGCGAAGCTCAAACGTCTGGCCCTGGACCGGCCCGAAACACTGCGAGCCTTCATGCGTTGAGCCGAGATGAATCGCGCGGTCTGGCCGCCCCGACCGCCGCCGGTCCCTCGCCTGGGTACTGAGGAACGTAACTGCTCCCCGCCGACGCCACTTGGCACCGATACCCGCAGGAGCCTGCCATGAAAGTCCTTTGCCGCCGTCAAGATCTATTGTCGGCCTTCCAACTCGCCAGCGTGGCCGTCCCATCTCGCGATCTCAAGCCAGTACTCCGCAACGTCAAGGCGGTCGCGGAGGGGGACCACTGCACTCTGCTCGCTACCGATATGGAGCTAGGTGCTCGCCTGGAAGTCCAGGGCCTGACCGTGGAGGAACCCGGTGCGGTCTTGTTGCCCGCCGCCCGACTACACGCCATTCTGCGCGAGTCCCCGGACGAAACACTGGTCATCGCGACCGCCGAGCAAACCTGTCTGGTGAGCGGGGACTGCAGCGAGTTCGAGCTTTGCGGCGAAGATCCGGATCACTTCCCCGACGTGCCAGCCTTCACTGCGGAGGTTTACCATGAGGTAAAGGCCGGTGCGCTCCGCGAGCTGATCCGCCGGACCGCCTTTGCGGCGGCGACCGAGACCACCCGTTACGCCATCACCGGCGTGCTCTGCGAACTGGACGGGACTGTCGCCCGGTTCGTGGCGACGGATGGAAAACGGCTGGCAATGGCCGAGCGCGAAACTGTCGCGCATGGTGAACACTCCACGAAGGGAAGTGTCCACATCCTTCCTGCGAAAGCGCTCCAGCTACTGGAACGCAACCTGCAAAATTCCGATGAGGTTGTCAGCGTCGCCCTCACGGCCAACGAGGCACTGTTCCGCACCGGGCGGGCGACGATTTATACCCGGCTGGTAGAGGGCCGCTTCCCGCCCTACCGCGATGTCTTCCCGAAGAAGGCGACTACCAAAATCCCCCTGCCTGTGGAGGCCTTCCACGCCGCCGTGCGGCAGGCGGCGGTTATGACGGATCAGGAAAGCCGCAAGGTGATATTCGGGTTTGCCACGGGGAAACTGACGCTACGGGCCGAAGGGACGGACGTCGGCCGATCCCGGGTCGAAATGCCGCTGGATTACCAGGGCAAGGCGATGGAGATCGCCTTCAACCCGCAGCTGCTGACGGACATGCTCCGGGCCGTGCATGGGGCGGAGGTGGTCGAACTGGCGCTGGCCGACGGCGCCAGTCCAGCCCTATTCCGCTGCGGACAAAACTACTCCTACATCGTTATGCCGCTGACGTGAGCCAACGCCCAACTCGGCAAAGGGCGCTCGCATGGGCTGAGCAGGGTAAAGTAGTCGGGAACGGACACGTCGTTCCCAGCGTTGAGCTTCGTTGGACAGAGGGAGAGGCGAAGTGAGAACCCTGGCGGAACTCCAGAATGAATGTGCGGAACGCGGACTCGTCGTCGCCGACAAGGGCCGTGTGAGCAAAGAAAATTACGTCGCGGCCCTCCGTGCGCATCACTGGTCCCGGGAATATCCGGGCCGGCCGCTGCCGCCGCAAGTGTTGCCGATGCTCCTGGGCGACTGGGCCGATCTCGACCCGGCCGAGGCAGAGCAGATCGAGCAGGAAGGCACGGGCTGGCTGGTGCAGCCCAAGCTGGACGGCGTGCGGGCGCTCCTTCACGTCGATGAGGATGGGGTGCGGGTAACCAGCCGCCACGTCAGCGTGGTAAACTACCGGCTGGCCGAGTTGCAGGACAACTTGCCCCACCTCACGGACGGATTCAAATCGCTCCCGGAAACCGTGCTGGACGGCGAGTTGGTCTGCCCCAGCGCTGCCCTCGACACCGGAAACACGGTGACCGCTCACCCACTTCAAGCCGCGATGGCCGTCCTGGCAACCAGCCCGGCCGCGGCCCGCCGGCTGCAAGAGAGCCACGATACTCGGCTCCGCTTCCACGCCTTCGACATCCTGAATTTCCGCGGACGCGACGTCACCCGCGTGTCCCTTCTGAATCGTCAAGACATCCTGGCGGAGGCCCTCGTGGCAGCGGACAACCCTTACCTGGAGTCGGTTCCGTCCTTCGTAGTCGGCAAGCCGGAGATCCACCGCAAGGTCATCGAGCGGGATGGCGAGGGGACGGTATGGAAGCGTTTAGACGCAATACCGTTTAACAAAGCATAACGACTGACTCTGCAAAGGTTTTCTTCAAGGGCGGTACGGGGCGATGCTCGGGGCGTTTCTTCTTGAATTTGGACATCTTGACCTTGATCACCCTCGGGTTGATCCGATGGCGTCGCGC
>JBBQPD010000032.1:0-16089 GCA_038331535.1 Gemmatales bacterium
TTGGAACGCACGTCCGAAGGGCCGAGTCTGCTCGGCTGGCCCGACAGTCTTATCGGAGCGACCGCCGCCGAGTCGGCCGTGCTGCTGCTCGGCGACCCTTTCACCTTCCCCATCGACCCGTTCCTGAAGCAGATGAATGAGGACGCGCCCGGCGTCCGTGTTCTCGGCGGCATGGCGAGCGGTGTGCGCGGCCCTGGCGAGTGCGTTCTACTGCACGACGGCGAAGTGCGCGACCAGGGGGCGGTCGGCGTCGTCCTCCAGGGCGAGACCGGCCTGCGCTCGATTGTGTCGCAGGGCTGCCGGCCCATCGGCCGCCACATGGTCATCACCAAGGCGGAAGAGAACATCATCCTCGAACTGGGTGGCCGCACGCCGATGGCGATCCTTCAGGAGTTGTGGCCGGCGCTCAGCCCGCACGAACAGCACCTCTTTCAGCAGGGGCTGCACGTCGGCCGGGTCATCAACGAATACCAGGGCGATTTCCGGCGCGGCGATTTCCTGGTCCGCAACGTCCTCGGCCTGATCCGCGACAGCGGGGCGCTGGCCGTCGGCGAGCGCGTGCGCGTCGGTCAAACGATCCAGTTTCACGTCCGCGACGCCCACACGGCCGACGAGGACTTGCACGCCCTGTTGCAGCTCGACGTGGTCGCCCACGAGAAACTGCCGGCCGCGGCGCTGCTGTTCACCTGCAACGGCCGCGGCACCAACCTGTTCGCGGAACCGAACCACGACGCGGGCGCCGTCCGCACCGAGTCCGGCCCGATCCCCGTCGCCGGCTTCTTCGCCCAGGGCGAGCTTGGCCCCGTCGGCGGCCAGAACTTCATCCACGGCTTCACCGCCAGCGTGGCGCTGTTCGAGGAGTAGTCAGTGGTCAATAGTCAGTCGTTGACTACTGACTACTGACCACTGACCACTGACGATTATGATCGACACCCACCTTCATGTCGTGCCGCCGCTCCTTCCTGGTGCGGGGCCGTTGAGTAAGCTGCTCGAACTCGCCCCGGATGTCGTCGCCGAGGCGTTGTTGATCCAGATGCGCGCAGCCGGCGTCGAAGCGGCAGTCGCGATGGGTTGCGTGCCCCAATCGCCGGACGACCCGCTCGGCATCGCCGGCACCCTGGCCGTCGCCGCTCACGTGCCCGGCCTGCACGCCGTCGGAGTGGCCGACCCGCGCCGCACCGACCGCGACCACCTCGGCCGCGTCGAGGCTCTGCTGGCCGTCGGCCGCGTGCGCGCCCTGAAAGTCTACCTCGGCTATCTCTATTACCCGCCCGACCACGCCGGCTATCATCCTTACTACGAACTGGCCGAGCGCTTCCGTCTGCCGGTGATCTTTCACACCGGTGACACCTACTCTCCCGCCGCCAAGCTGCGCTTCGCCCTGCCGCTGCCGATCGACGACGTGGCCGTCGATCATCGCAAGGTCAATTTCGTCCTCGCCCACCTCGGCAACCCCTGGCTGACCGACGCCGCCGAGGTCGTGTACAAGAACTGCAACGTCTGGGCCGACCTGTCCGGCCTGGCCCTCGGCGACGACCAGGCGTTTGCCGCGCCGGAACGGCAGGAGGCGCTCGCGGAAACCCGGTCTGCTGTGGCGAAGGCGTTCCGCTATGCCGAGCGGCCGAATCGCTTCCTCTACGGTAGCGACTGGCCGCTGGCGCCGATGGCCGCCTACCGCGACTTCATCGCCGCCGCCATTCCGGAGGTCTTTCACACGCAGGTGTTCGAGGAAAACGCGGGGATGCTTTTCAGGATTTGAGCAATTGTTTACGACTCGCGAACCGAGGGTGCGCCGATGGGCATGGATCAGACCGTATCATTCGCCGGCAAGGCGACTCCCCCCTGGGCGGCGGTTGGCGACCTGCTGGCCCGGCGCGGCTTCCCCGTGCAGACGCGCATGATCGACGGCCAGCTCGCCTTCCCGGACGAGGCGCCGCCCGACGACTGGAAGGAGCTGCGTCTCGGCACGGCACAGGGCATGGTGACGCTGCGCCGCACTGCGGACGCCGTGGTGTTCGTGACCTGGGGCAACGCCGACGAGGGACAGCGGCAGATGTGGAACGCCCTGACGTGGGCCTTCGCCGAAGCGGGCGGCGGGACGGTACAGACGCCGCAGGGCGCCGTCGATGCGGAGACGTTTCGGCGTCAGGCAGAGTTGCCGGCGGTCCTTTCCGAACCCGCGCTGTAAGCGAGAGTGGCAGAGACCGCAGACGCAAAATCGAGCTTCGTCGCGGAAGATCCCGAACGGCGTTTGAGCTGCCAGCTATCCGTTACTAACTAGCGGATAGCTTTCAGCCAATCGGGCTGCTTACACGTTCCCGTGCCGGCTGTTGCGGACGATCGAATAACCCTTAATCAATTCGCGAATGCCGGCGGCCAGCGAAACCGTCGGCCGGAAACCCGTGCCTTCGATCCTGGCGTTGGACACGATGTAATCGCGCTTGTCCGGGTCTTCGCCGACTGGCGCTTCCAGGTAGACGAAGCCAGGTAATTGCGTGCGGATCTCCGCGCACAGTTCCAGCTTGGAGAGGTTCGCGTCGCTCAGACCCACGTTGTACGGTTGGCCCTGCATCGCCGTGAAATTGAGAATGCCGTGCAGGAACGCGCGGGCCACGTCGCGGACGTGGATGTAATTGCGCTTGGCGTGGCCTTCGAACACCACGACCGTCCGGTCGGTCAGCGCCCGATAGACGAAGTCGTTCACCAGCAAGTCGAGGCGCATGCGCGGCGACAGGCCGAAGACGGTCGCCAGACGGAAGGTGATCGAGTTGCCGGCTTCCAGCGTCGCCAGTTCCGCTTGCACCTTCGTCTTGCCGTAGAGGCTGATCGGCCGGAGTGGACTCTCTTCGGTGCAAAACGCCCCTTTTTCGCCGATGCCGTAGCCGCTGTTGGTGTTCGGCAGCACGATGCGCTGCTGCCCCGACCGCAGCGACAGCAGCAGCTTGATGGCGTCCAGGTTGGTCGAGACGGCGGCGGTGGCGTCGAGGTTACAGGCCGGGGCGCCAACGATCGCCGCGAGCGGAATGATGATGTCGGCGTCCTTAAGGGCGCGCGTCATCGTGGTCTTGTCACGGCAGTCGCCGCGCGTGACCTGAAAGTTCGGGTTGATGCAACACTCAAGAAGCGTGGTCTGGTCAAACAGGAAGTTGTCGAGGACGTGGACGGCATAGCCTTCCTGAAGGAGCAGCGGCGCCAGCACGGTGCCGATGTAACCGGCGCCCCCTGTAATCAGCACCTTGGTTGCCATCAGCAGTCCCTCCGCGCGAAACGTAAACAAAGATTAAGCCGCGATCCCGTCGGGCAGACGCTGGCGAGACTCCAGGAACAGTTCCACCGCATCGGGCAGCGCGTTCACCACACCGGCGCAATTGTGGCCTCCCGGTGGCAACAGGTGAGCGACTCGCTGACCGTGCCCGGTCAACACGAGAATGGTACGACAGCCGACGCTGGCTCCGGCCTCCAGATCGGTGAGGGTGTCGCCGATCAGCCAGGATTGTCGCAAATCCAGGCCGAAATCGGCCGCGGCGGCGAGCAACATTCCGGGCCGAGGCTTACGGCAAGCGCATTCGACGCGGTACGGCCCAACCCCTTCCGTCGGATGATGCGGGCAGTGATAGTACCGCCAGACGAACGCCCCCTCCTCGGCCAGCAGGCTGTCGATGCGCGCGTGAACCTCGTCGATGCGCTCTTCCGGAAAGAGACCGCGGGCGACACCCGATTGATTGGTAACGACGATGACTGGCAGTTCGGCCTGGTTGAGCCGACGAATGGCGGCGGCGCACCCGGCCACGAGACGGACTTGCTCGACGCGCGCGAGATGATGCTCCTCTTCGACGATCACGCCGTCGCGATCCAGGAACACGGCAGGGGTCATCGACATGAGACTTTTATCCTCGGGACAAAATCAACCAGCGCGGCGTGCGGCTCGAATTTGCTCGTAACGGCGGACAAACAATTCCAGATCGCGCGGGGTGCCGATGTCGTAAAACGGTTCGGAACAGGTCACGGCAGCGACCGGGATCCTCTCGTGCAAGACAGCGGGCAGCACGTCGCGTTCCAGCGAAGCGGGTTGGTCCGCAGGGATGTGGCCCAGCAACGCGCGCTCGATCACGTAGACGCCCGCGTTCAGCCAGTGTTCGCCGGTCGCCGCGCCATCCTTCTCACGGAAGCCCCGCACGAGCCGATCAGTTTCATCGATCAGCACGGAGCCAAAGCGGCTGCTGTCCTCTGCGCGGGCCAGAGTGAGCGTGGCGAGAGCCCCAGCCTGTTCGTTTCGGACATGATGCTTCTGCACGAGTTGGTTGTAGTCGATGTCGAGGTAGGTATCGCCGTTGAGAACCAGCGCGCGCGGTCTGAAAAAACGCTCGGCCTGCTTGAGAGCGCCGCCGGTTCCGAGTAAGGGCCCGCGCTCCACGGAGTAGTCGATGTGGACGCCGATGCCGCTGCCGTCGCCGAAGGCCGCTTGAATTTGCTCCGCCATGTGGCCGATGCAGAGGACGAACCGGCTCGCTCCCTGGTCGCGCAGCAATTCGATCTGGATTTGCAAGAAGGGCCGATTGCCGATGGACGCCAGACCTTTGGGAACGCCGGATAGCACCGGACGTAGGCGGGTGCCGAGGCCGCCGGCCAGAATCACTACGGGTGTTTGTCGAAGCATCGAACGCGCCTCCTGTGCGACCTCAGGCTGCCTTCAGGCGGGCCGCTGGCGACTGCGTCCGAGCTGCGATGCCGCTGTGGACGACATGCGATCCCGTGGCATTCAGCTTGAACTCAACTTCTTCGAGATGAGCGAGGCGCTGCCGCACCGCCTGCTTGCGTTCTGGCGGAACAATGAACAGCACGAAGCCGCCGCCGCCGGCGCCGAGCAATTTGCCGCCCACGGCGCCGGCTTCCAGACCGGCTTCGTAGATTTCGTTGACCGTATCGTTGGAGATCGCCTGGTCCAGGTCGCGCTTGAGCAGCCAGCTCTTGTGCAGCAGCTCGCCGAAGGCCGTCAGGCTGCCGTCGCCGACGAGAATGCGATAGCCCTCGTCAACCATGGCGCGCAGCGCGAGCAGGCGGCTGTGATTATCGACGACGCGCTTCACCTGCCGTGCCGCCATGTCCTCGGCCTTGCGCTTGATGCCGGTGAAGACCACGAGGACATGTTCTTCTAACTCGGCGAGGCGCTGGGCGGTGAGGGGCAGGCGATGGACCACGAAATCGCCCATGCCACGGAACTCGATCAGGTTAAAGCCGCCCACGGCCGCAAACGTCTGGTCCTGGCAGCCGACCGACTCCTTCAGGACGCCGCGCTCCAGGTCGATCGCTTCATAGGCGATCTCCAGAGCGGGCTTTATCTTGCGCTGGAACGCATACAGCGTGTTGAGCAATCCCACCACGAACGAGGACGAGGATCCGAGGCCGGTGAACGCGGGCAACTCCGCCGCGTTGGTGATCTCCACGTCTTGGCTGACTCCCGCCCAGCGCAGGCATTCACGGAAGGGAACGTGCTGGATTTCTTCCAGCGAGCGAACGCACTCGACCTGGCGATAGGCGATGCGCAGCGAATAATCGAACAACTTGCTGTAGAAGTGCGACATGCTGAAGAAGAGCGCCTTATCGACCGCCGTGCCCAGGACCGCTCCGCCGTGCTTGACGAAATACTCCGGGTAGTCCGTACCCCCTCCCAGGAAGCTGACGCGCAAGGGGGTTTGCGTGATTATCATCCCTGAACTCCGGAGCGCGAAACGGCAAGCCGGTAAGGGCGCAACAAGTCCCTGTTGCCTGGAACGTGGTGTACCCGATGTTCGGCGGCGGTGTCAACGAGTCTTTCGATCGCCGCTTGCGGCTTAGCGGGGTCAGACCGCTAAGCCGCAAGCGGCAAACGGGCTACACCGCCACCGGCCGCGAGATACGCGGCAGATCGAAGGAGCGGCGTGCCAAATCGGCGATGGCGCGGCCGACGCTGATGGACGCCGTCGCCGCTGGAGATGGTGCGTTCAAGACGTGAATCATGCGCTCCGCCTGCACGAACTTGAAGTCGTCCACCAGGTCGCCGTTAGGTAGAACGGCTTGAGCGCGGACGCCGGCTCCAGCAGGGACGATGTCGCCGTACTTCAATTCGGGAATCAGGCATTGCAGCGCTTTCCAGAACTCGCGCTTGCTGAGCGAGCGGTGCATCTCGCCCATGCCGGTGCGCCAGAAGCGCCTCACCATCCGCCAGAAGCCGCCAAAGCTCGCCATCTCGAACAGGTCGCGGAACGAAACGTCGCGCATGCGGTAGCCCTCACGACGGAAGGCCAGGACGGCGTTCGGACCGGCCTCAATGCCGCCGCCGATCATGCGCGTCAGGTGGACGCCCAGGAACGGCAAGCGCGGGTCGGGCACCGGGTAAATCAGGTTGCGCACCAGCGAGCGGCGCGAGGGAATCAGCTCGTAGTATTCGCCGCGGAATGGCACGATCTGCACGCCAGGTTCGCTGCCGCACAGGCGGGCGACGCGGTCGGACTGAAGGCCGCCGCAGTTGATGAGATAGCCGCAGCGCCATTCGCCCGCGCTGGTCGTCAACACCAGGCCGTCCGACTGGCGACGGCAGCTTAACAGACGTGCGTTGAGATGGATTTGCCCGCCGGCGGCGCGAACCTTGTTTCCATAGACCTGAGTCACCACCTTGTAATCGACGATACCCGTATCGGGGACGAGTAGCCCGGCGATGCCTGCGACGTGAGGCTCGTGGTCGCGCAGCGCCGCCCGGTCGAGTTGCACCAGACCTTGCAAGCCGTTGGCCCGGCCGCGGCGCTCCAGCTCTGTGAGCGCGGGAAGCTCGCCTTCGTGCGTGGCGACCACGACCTTGCCGCAGCGGTCGTGCGGGATGCCCTCGTCCCGACAGAAGCGGTACATCAATTCGCGGCCCTCGGCGCAGTTACGGGCCTTGGCCGAGCCGGGTTTGTAATAGAGGCCGGAGTGAATCACGCCGCTATTGTGGCCGGTCTGATGCCGGGCGAGACCGTCCTCGGCTTCCAGGACCGTGAGCGACAGATGGGGGTCCGCACTGAGTGCCATCGCCGTGGCCATGCCGACGATGCCGCCGCCGATGATGGCGATGTCTGTCTCGTTTGCCATATTCGTAATCTCCTCGAACGGCGGATGGTCTATTTTCTACGAGCCGCGGCGTCAGGGAGCGTTTTTCGCAGCGTAGCGCCAGCGTTCCCTAACGGTCGCGGCTCGTAGAAGCCACTTCCGGGAAAGACTTTACGCCGCCCGGCGACGATCCGTCAACCCCGCGTCTGCGTCTCTCGGTTCCCGTGTCACAAAGCGGCGGATCAGGCGTCCACCGAGCGCGATCCCTGGCCGCTCGACGTAGCGATAGATCAGTTCCACGAACGGCAAGCAGATCAGCAGAAACAACGCGGCTTGAATGAGCGCGAATTTACCTCGGAGGATCGGCAGCCACGGCAGGAAGATAATCTCCAGCAGGATGATGATCGGGTAGTGCAGAACGTAGATGCCATAGCTGCGGCTGCCGAAATACAGGAGCCACCGATCCAAGAGGCGATTGGTGTAGAGCAGATTATTGTTTTGCGAGGCCAGGGCGATCACCGCATAGAACGCCAGCCCCACGATGAGTAAACATACGGAATGCAGGAACGGCGCCTCCGGAACGGAGGATAGCCCCGCGCCCGACAGGTACACGAGCGGAAACGGCAGCACCAGGCAGGCGAGTATCACGGCTTTTTGCAGTCCAGGCGTCAAGCGACTCAGGATGAGACTGTCCCGCGACTGGTAGTACAGAATGACCCCGAGCAGCAGGAAATCGAACTTCCGATACACGAGGTATTGCAAGAACGAGGGGATGGTCGAGGCAGCCACGCCGATGGGGTCGCCATACGCCCAGGCGACGCGCACGGTCGCCAGGAAGAGATAGGCCGCGATGAAAAACCACTTGCAGGTCTTCGACGGATTCGGCGACCACCGCGACAGCAGGAACAAGACGGTCGGCACCACCAGGTAGAACTGTTCCTCGACGGAGAGACTCCACATGGCGCCAAAAAAAGCGTTCCACTCCGTGGCGATCAGGGTGAAGTAGCCGAACAAGACGGACGTAAGCAAACGCCCCAGCAACGGCCATTCGGTTTTGGCGAAGGAAGGAATGGTGTTGATCGCCACGGTCAGCAGAGCAAACACGAACACGACCGGCCAGAGGCGAAAGACGCGGCGCAGGTAGAAACGGCGAAAGCTCATTCCGTGGGCCAGGAACGATTTGGTCACCACGAAGCCGCTGATGACGAAGAACAATTCCACGCCGATCCAGAACGGCATACGCAAGTAATCGAGACGGACTTTCATGAAAAAGAGCGAGCACAGATACAAGTGCTGCATCAGCACGAGGAGGATCGCGATGCCGCGCAGCCGTTCCACGTCCAGTATTTTGTCTTCGCTTGCGGCGGTCGGTTGCATGAGACTTCTCCGTCATGCCGCCTTCGGTAGGAGACGATTCCAGTTCGCGCGAAACCAATCGATCGTAAGGGCAAGTCCCTCCTTCAGCGGACGGGGAGCATAATTCGGCAGGAGCTGACGGAGTTTCTCGACAGACAGCACCTTCGACTTGGCCCCAACGTAGCGGTTCGTGTCGAACTGGATGAGGCGCATGTCATAGCCGATCAGCTCACAGATGGTTTGAGCGAACGCACGGATCGAGTGCTCCTCGCCCGCCCCGATATTGACGAGCGTGTTGTCCGCCGACGAGGCCAGCTGAATGGCCGTCGTCACGAAGTCGTCGATGTAGACCAGTTCGCGCTTCTGGCGGCCGTCTCCCCAGAGCACGGCAGGCGGGCCGTCGGTTTGGGCACGAAGAATCTTGCGGATGAGGTCGAAGATGAAATGCATCTGCCGGCCATCGGTGTGGTAGCCCGGACCGTACAGCGTCGAAGGCACCAGGCAGAGGTAGCGCAGGCCGAACTGCCGGTGTAGCGCTTGCAAGCCGACGTAGAGCATCCGCTTGGTCATCGCGTAGGTGAACAGGCTGTCGATCGGCTGGCCTTCCAGGTATTTCGTCTCCTCCAGCACCTGATCGGGGACGTAGGCGCAACTCGTACCCATGGCGATGAGCTTCGCCTGCGGTTGGCTCGCCTGCCACCAGTCCAGCACGTTGGTGTTTATTTGCTGGTTCCGAATCCACTGTTCGCCAGGATGGCGCAGGCAGAAATCACCCGCCTGCGTCCAGGCCGCGAGGTGGTAGATTTGGTCGTACGCGCGATCGTTGAAGCGGTCGAGCGTTCCGGGCCGGGTCAGGTCGGCGTCTTTCGAGCCGAGCCGGACGACATCGTGCCCTTCGGCTTGAAGTCGGCCCGAGAGAGCGGTCCCGAGAAACCCGGTGCCTCCCGTCACAAGGATGTTCATCTTTCAAGCCGCTCCTGTATCGACGGGGAAGTAAAACTCCACTCCTTTGGCGAGGAGTGCCTTGTTGTTGGCCAGGATCTCCTTCTTGAAGTTCCAGGCCAGGACGTAATAAACGTCCGGATCGCGCGGCAGTTCGTCTTCCAGAACGACGGGCAGGTGCTGCCCTGGAGAATACAGCCCGCGCCGCAGCTTGTTCTTCTCGACGAGGCAGGTGAGATAGTCGCGGCCGATACCGAAATAGTTCAGCAGCGTATTGCCCTTTACCGGCGCGCCCATGCCGTAGACTTCTTTGCCTTCGGCCTTCAGCTGTCGGAGATAAGAGACGTCGCGCTCTTTCATCTCTTCCACCCGGCGGGCGAAGCGGCGATACGTTTCTATGTCGTTCGTGTGCGACTCTTCCTCCGCTATCCGGTAGGCCAGCAGGCGCTCGCTTGGCGCCCGTTTTCCCTGGTGAGTGACAAAACCGATCATCGATCCGCCATGAATGTCGGCGAGATAACAATCGTAAAGCTCAAGGCCGTGGCGGTTCAGCAACGTCGAGAGGTTCTTCAAGGTGTAATAGAGCAGATGCTCGTGATAGATCTGGTCGAACGCCACGTTTTCCACGATGCGCTTCATGTACAGGAACTGCACGACGAAGACGCCGTCCTCATGCAGCGACGCGCGGATGCCCTCCGTGACCGAGTGCAATTCCTCCAGGTGGAAGAACACGCCCGCGGCGTTGATGACGTCGAACTTGCGGCCGAGATGGCTGGCGACTTCCTCGTTGAAGAAGGCGTTCAGCGTCGGTACGCCGGCGTCGTTGGCCATGCGGGCGGTCGTGCGCGACGACTCGACGCCGAGCACGTCGTAACCGAGTGCCTGAAAGTGTTTCAGTTGCGTGCCGTCGTTGGAACCGATGTCAAGCACCGATTTGCTTCGGCCGGCATCGGGGATGCGCCGGTCCACTTCCTCGGCGACGGTCCGGAAGTGTTCGCCGAGCGACTTCGTGACACCGGACAGGTACGTGTGATCGCCGAACATCACTTCCTTCTTGACGGTGTAGTCGAGTTGCACCGTGCTGCACCCGTGGCAATAGACGACGCGGAGCGGATAGACCGGCTCGGTGCCGACTTCTTCGGGCTTGAGGAAGTGGTTGCACCAGGGCTGCATACCCAGGTCAAGCACCGGTTCGAGGTCGGTCGAATCACAGACGCGGCAGATCATTTCAGACCCTCCTACACCCAGGAGCCGCGCACGAAGTAAGCGGTTGTCAGACCCGCTTACTTCGTGCGCGGCTCCTACGCCCGCTTACTTCGTGCGCGGCTCCTCCACACAACTGGCGCATTATCCAGCAGCGCCTCGACCAACTTGGCCGGCGAATGGATCGCAAGCCAACAGTCCTTCTGCGCGACCGCGTGCGCCCGGTAGGCTTCATACTCTGCGAGGACGCGCCGAACCGCATCCACGAAGGACGGCACGTCGCTGAACGTCTCTCCCGTTCCCGCTGGCTGATTTCGTGACAGCCAGGTGTCACAAGGCACGACCGTGGGGATGCCGGCGGCAACGCCCTCGGTCAGAATACCGGAGCTGCGCGTGCGATATGCGGCCGGCGAATAGGGGCACAACAGCACGTCGGTCTCGGAAAGCAGTTCGTAATACTCGTCCGGCGTCAGGGGTCGGTCCACGCCGATGAGCCGGACCTGATTGTCGGGATAAGCTTGCAAGCGCCGTAACGCCTCACGGCTTCGCGGATCGTAGTCCGCGAGAGTCATCGTCCCCTGGATGAGAAAACGAACCTTTCCCGGCCGGACGTACTCCGCCATCAACGCTTCGACCAGATCCGGCAAGTAGGGAAACCCCTTCTCAGTGCGCGCCTCGCCGACATAGCCGAGACACAACGAACTATTGCCATTCTTCCGCCGGCCGAGCAAGTTTGAGCGGAAAGGAATGGGCAGAACGCCGAACTCCAGGCCGGAAAACGCGCGATATTCCTGCGTCAGTTCTTCGGTATCCGTGTACAGGTGGAGGCGCGCGCATGGCTTGAGCGTGTGGGCGTGATCGAAGAACGCACGATGCACGGCGCGATAGCGCGGGTCCACCCAGGGTGCGGTTCCTTCCAGGGCATGCCGATATTCCAGATGGAACGTGGGCAGAGTCCGAGGGTCCGCCGTCGCCGCCAAGTTCAAGATCGCGATTAACTCGCGTCCATGAGCGGTCGGCAGGAAGACGTGATCGTTGGCACGGCAACCGGTGTCGGCCAACAGGCATTCCAGCTCCTGCTGGAAAAGGCGCGTGTGTTCGTACTCCGGTCTCGCCCCGACGCGCGTGAGCCTGCGCTCCAGAGGATCGTTCACGATGGCGGAGTGCAGCGTTCCCCAGGCAACCCGGATGGCCCGGCGCATGGCTGGGGACAGCGCGCGCCGCGCGGCCGACACGACGAGCCGGCGCACGCGGTTCGAGCCGTGGACCGTTTGACACTTGTCCGCGCCGGGATGGTGCATCCAGTGATCGACGCTGAAATGCGCGTGGAACTCTAACCAGTCCGGCACAATGTCCGCCGGGCAAGAGACGTGCGCGGCGAGAATCGGCTTGAGGCCCGCGTCACGGGCGGCTTCCGCGATGGACACGGCGGTTTCGTAGAAGTGTCCGCAGAGATCCTTCAGACCATTGTTGACGAGATAGAGCTTGGTTTGCATGAATCCGTTCACTCGACTCGCTCAATACGTCGGTGGCAGAAGCGGGTTCGACGAGCCGCGACCGTCAGGGAGCGTTGAGATCTTGCCGCGCTCCCTGACGGTCGAGGCTCGTAAAAACATTCATGCCGCCGCCTGCTCTGATCTCGTTCTCTGGCCGCACAGGCTTCGGTACACGGCCAGCGTGTCGGCAGCACAGCGGTCCCACGTGAAGGCGCGGACCGCCGCGCACGCGCCCGCGCGCAATTGCCGCCACCAATCGTCGTCGGTCGCCACCCGCAAGAGTGCCTGCCGCCAACCGTCCAGATCGTTCGGGTCTGTCAGGTGGGCCTGCCGACCAACGGTTTCGACGAGAGCGCCGGCGGTACTACCGAGCACCGCCCCGCCGCAGGCCAGCATTTCCACAGGCGGCGAGCCAAACCCTTCGTAAAACGTCGGGAACACGAGAGCACGCGCCCCGTTGTACAGGGCCGGAAGGTGCTTATCGGCAACATAGCCGACGTGCCGAACGCCCAGGTGCCGCGAATCCTCCAGTAGGCGACGAACGTCCGCCGAGTTCCAGCCCCAACCGCCGACGAGCAGCAGGGGATAGCGCTCGCGCACCGGTGCAGGTAACTCGAGATACGCCCGCACCAGCGTCTGCACGTTCTTGCGGGGTTCGATGGTGCCGACGTACAGCAGATATTGGTCGGGAAGTTGCTGACGCCGCAGTGTCGCCCGTACCTGCTCCGTCGGCAGTGGGCACAGTTCGGGGCGAACGCCGGGGTAAGTCAAGGTAACCTGATCGGAGCGCAGGCCGAGAACGCGGATGATCTCCTGTCGGCCGAACTCGGAGACGGCCAGGGCGTGGACACAGCGGGCCATTCCCTTGTGAAAGTAGCGCTCAAAATAGGCGACGCGCTCGGAGGAATGCCACTGCGGATGGAGCAACACCGACAGATCGTGCAGCGTGGTCACGACGGGCAGGTCGTCGGTCAAGGGAATGAAGTTCGGCTCGTGATACAACTCGTAGCCGCCGCGCAGACAGGCGCGACGAAGCCGTCGCTGCATAAACGATTGCCGGGCTTGCTGGCCACTGTCCAGTCCACCCGTCGCCGTCGGTCGAACGAGCCAGGGCCGAATCTTTCCCCACGCTTTGAGGGCATTCCGCAGCCAAAAACCGGGGAACGTGTCGATGCGGTCGGCGCCCGCCTGTGCGCGCAGACAGCGAGCGAGTTGGTGCGTGTAATGGCCGACGCCGGTTTTGGGCCCGGCCAAACACTGGCCGTTTATCAAGACTCGCATGACACTCCTCGATCCGGTCGAACGAAAGCGCGCGGACGGCGGCAGGACGGAGGTCGGCTTGTACCAAATCCCGAGTGGGCGTGGAAGATCAGTCAAACTCGGTAGGGAGTCGGGCTTGACTCCGGACCATGAGGCCGGGTATTGGATTGATCCACTGAAGATATTCCGGCCCGAGCGGTCGCGTTCATCCCCCGGGCGCGCACTCCTTCAGGAGGTCGTGTTCGTCGCGGTCGTTGTTTTGATGTGAAGTTACAACCTCGGCCGTACTCTCCGTCGGCTGGCAATACCACCCATCGGTGGGGGTTCTCTGCATGACTGTCGGGAGTCAATCCACGGCCGAGAAATACCACTTCATCGTACCCCTCTGGGGCGCGAAGTATGTGGACATGTTCGTCAACTATTCACTGCCAAGCCAGCTTTCCCCCGGCAACCTGCCCGCCTTGCCGGCCGGCATGACCATCTACGAAATCTACACCACTCCCGAGGATGCCGCAGTCCTCGATCAGACTGATAGCATTAAGCGGCTTCGCACCGTGGCCGAAGTCTCGATCAAGACGTTCCGCGAGGAGGACGTGTTGCTCGACATGAACTTCTCCAGGGGGCGTTACGTCCAGAACCTGCAGAAGATGACGTGGTGCTACCAGCAAGCCCTGGCCGCCTGTCGAGGCATCGACGCCGCCTTTGTGTTCATGACGCCCGACAGCGTCTGGGCGGACGGTGCCTTTCGCTTCATGCACGACTGCCAGTCCGCCGGCGTCCGCGCCCTCATGGCCCTCGGACTCATCACGGTCCGCCCCCTGCTCCAGGCTCGCCTTGCCGACTTCGCCGTGCCCACCCAGGGCGTCATCGACATACCGCCGCGCCGCCTGGTGTCGCTGGCCTGCGACGCCCTGCATCCGCTGGGCATCTCCCGGCTTGTCCGCGACGGCTCGGCGCGCTGGAACAGCGCCTTCTACTGGATGCGGCAGAGCCACGGCATGGTGGCCCGTTGCTTCTACCTGCACCCCGTCATGGTGCGGCCGCGCGTCCACCTGGAGCGCATGCCCTGCACCGTCGATTACCGTTATGTGCAGCAGGCCTGTCCCGACCTCGGCGAAGTCCGCGTGGTCACCGACTCCGACGACCTGTTCTACGTCGATATGGCCGACCTGCAACACGTCGGCGAGGCGCTGCCGCTGGAGAGCTACTCGCAGGAGGGCATCGCCGACTGGATGTGCGAGTGGACCGACGAATTCCATCGCACTTACTTCCAGCAGCCGATCATCTTGCGTGAAGACGGCGCTGACGACTTCGACGAGGAGTTGGCCGAGTCCCGCACCTTTGCGCACTCCCTGCTCGAACGGTACGAAGAACGACGACCTGCATTAAGTCACCTGTTTCGTCCGAGCAATGTGTTCTCAACCGAAGACTATCGTCCGGCATTGTCGAAGCCCTCCTCAAGCGCTGGGACGTGGAGCCTTGTGACCGCGCTCCGCAACATTCTCGCACCACTGCAAGAGGCCGCCAAACCCGCTGCCGCCGCGTTGCGTTGGACAGTCCGCAACGCCTTGTGGCTCTTTTTCAGAAGATTCTACGTCCGCATCGCCGCGCTGGAGAAGGGCCTTGAAGAGTCACAACTGCTCTTCAATCACTGGAAGGCCCACCTGGTCCGAACCGAGTATATGTTGTTCGGAGAGCTGACCGAGCTTCGGGCCGCCCTCAGGAACAACACCGCTCAACGTCCCACGATCCCTCACGTCGATCCGTCTGACAGCGCCCGAGTTGCTGGTTAACCATCCCCTACAAGGAGAGTAGACGTCATGAAGGCAGCCGTTTTGGTCGAACTCAATCGCCCACTCGAAGTGTGCGACGTCGAAGTGCCCAAGCTCGACGTCGGTCAAGTGCTGGTGCAGGTCGCCTACAGCGGCATCTGCGGCAAGCAGATCGATGAAATCACGGGCCGTCGGCCCGATCCGTACCTGCCCCATCTCCTCGGCCACGAAGGCGGCGGCATCGTCCTTGAGGTCGGCCCCGGTGTCCGCAAGGTGAAGCCCGGCGACCACGTCGTGCTGCACTGGATCAAGGGGAGCGGCATCGACTCGGCCACCCCGAAGTTCCGCCTCAAGGGCAAGGGCACGCCGATCAACGCGGGCTGTGTCACCACCTTCAGCGATGTGACCATCGCCTCCGAGAACCGTCTCACCAAGATCGCGACCAACGTCGGCTTCGACATCGCGGCCCTGCTCGGCTGTGCCGTCACCACCGGCCTCGGCATCGTCTACAACAATGCCGACTTGAAGCCGGGCGAGTCGATCGCCGTCTTCGGCGTCGGCGGCATGGGACTCAATGTCATCCAGGGCGCCGCTCTCGTCAATGCCCACCCGATCATCGCCATCGACCTCGTCGATACGAAGTTGGAAGTCGCGCGCACCTTCGGCGCGTCGCATGTCATCAACGCCGGCAAGGAAGACGTCCTCGCCGTGCTCAACGATCTCTCGAACAATCGCGGCATCGACGTCTGCGTTGATACGACCGGCAACCGCAGGGTCCGCGAGAACGCCTACGAGGCGACCGCCCCGAAGGGACGCACCATTTATGCCGGCGTTCCCCATGCCGGAGAGAAGATCACCATCGACTCGTTCCCGATTCACTTCGGCCGAAAGATGATCGGCTCGCACGGCGGCGAAACCAAGCCGGACGAGGACATTCCGCGCTACATCAAGCTCGCGAACCTCGGCAAGCTGCGGCTCGACGAGCTGATCACGCACCG
>JBBQPD010000033.1:0-15927 GCA_038331535.1 Gemmatales bacterium
CTTGCGGCTTAGCGGGGGAAACCGCTAAGCCGCAAGCGGCAATTCTTCCTCACTTCTTGCGGTCGAGATTCTTGTTCAGTTCGTTCGCCTCCAGCATCACCTTGGCGCCGTCCTTGGGCACCTCGACGTTCGCGCTCCACAGAATCGAGTTGACGACCAGCCGGCGGAAGTTCTCCTCGCCCCAGTTCTTGTGCGTGTGCCCGCCGGTGAAACCGAAGCTGCGGCCGCCGTCGGGGCGCTCGAACGCCCAGGCCACGATCTCCTCGCGTCCCGGATGCTTCTTCGCGTCCTCGGTGCCGCGCACGTTGTCCGGCGGCGTCGCCGTCAGGATGGGCGTGACGCCCGCCATCTCCGGCCGGAAGCGGATGTTGAAGTACCACTCGTCCTTGATCTCGAACGGCTTGACGCCGCGCGTGATCGCGTGTTCGGGGAACTTCTTGAACGCGCCGACCCAGTGCGGGTTGGTCGAGAAGCCGGTCTCGTAGTAGCCGCCGAGCCAGTTGAGGATGTGATCGCTCTGGTTCTTCGGATACTCGACGGCATAGTGCAGATTGACGAAGCCGACCTTCTTCTCCATCAGCTTGGCGACCACGTCGCGGTGGTCCTTCTGAATGATCGGATGGCCGCCGCCGCCATCCATGTAGAAGACGACGGCCTTGGCGCCGGCGAAGGTTTTCTCGGGGTCTTTGGGCCAGCCGTCGCGAGCCATGACGGGGAAGACGCCGGGCGTCTGCTTGAGCATGTTCATGAGGAAGGCGCTGCCGGCGAAGAACTCGTGATCGCCCGGCCCGTGGCTCGTGCGGCCGGCGACGATGACGATCTTGGTGAGGCTCGGATCGGTCGGCTGCACTTCGAGGGGCACGCCGGTCTGGTCGTGGGGATCGACGTCGGCGGCGCCGACGAACGGCAGCACCGCCGCCGCGACGAAGCCGAGAAGGAGAGTTCGTTTCATGGAGGTTCCTCTTGGATGCACGGGAAACAAGTTGCCTCTGGGAGCAGGCACCCTGTTTACGTTTCAAGCGTTGTCGCGCGAAACGTAAACACGCCGTCTGCGGCCGTGTAGTGAGCATAACGCGCGCGCGAATCGCCGCAAAGCCCATGCGCCAGTTCAAAGGTAAATCGGCCGGCGAATGGTATCACGACACGGATCCGCCCCACACGTTGGCATCCGACAAAGGGCTCGCGGTTCTACCCAGGAGGCAGAAGGCAGCGCTCGATGGCCGTCCCAGGCGGCCAGTAAACAGGGGCGATAGGAATCACGGAGCAAACACCTTCTCCGGCAGCGGTGCGTCGGCCATCGCGGGGGGCTTGATTCCGAGCGCCTTCGCCAGAATCGCGACATTCGCCTGCGGCGTCACCCGATCTTTTCGCGCACCCGGCACCAAACCAGGCCCGAAGATGACCAGGGGAACGTGCGTGTCGTAACTGTGCGGCGTGCCGTGGCTCGAACCTTTCAGCCGCGACCAGACGATGTGATACGGCTTCAGCACCATCATCACGTCGCCGCTGCGGTCCGGATGAAACGAGCGCCGCACCATCTGGCCGATCTTGTCGTCCTCGGCCACGCCCTTGAGCAGCTGGCCGCGCGTGTAGGCGGTTTGGTAGACGGGCCGGGTCTTCAACCATGCGGCCAGGGCATCCTCGATCTTGCTCTGTTCCACGGTCGTCGCTTTCACCCAGGTCGGGTTGAGATAAACCGATTCGTTGCCCAACACCTTGACCGGCGCGAAGTCCGCGTTCGTCGGGAACTTCTTGTCGAGGAACTCATTGATTTCCTGATACTCATCGGCGGCGATGACTCGTTTCCCGTCTTTTCCCTGCTTCACCGCGACCTCGGGGAGCGGACAAACGCCGTGGTCGGCCGAAAGGGCGAGGACGTACTTGCCCTTGCCGATCTTCTCGTCGAGGGTGTTGAACAGTTCCTTCACCAGCAGGTCGGTGCGCAGCGTCATGTCGAGGACTTCCTGCGAGTCCGGCCCCCAGTTGTGGCCGACAGAGTCGTTGCAAGAGAAGCTCACGCACAGCAGGTCGGGAACGTCGTGCGTGCCGAGTTTCTCGGCGTCGATGGCCCGCTTGACAAGACCGAGGAGGATTTCATTACCGAAGGGCGAGGTGTAGATCGCGTCGTAGAACTTCTTGCCCGGCTTGGTCAGGCCGCCGTCGAGCGGGTGCGGGAAGGTGCGGCCCTGGCCGTAGCCGACGTCTTCGCCAAGCACGTCGTCCGGGCCGCTGTATTTCTCGTAATCGAGCTTCGGCCGGAGCAGCGTCCACTCCTTGCCGAACCAGGCGTCGGCCGGTTTCGTCGCGTTGTACTCCGCGACCCAGGGGTGAACAGAATCTCGATAAAAGGTCGAGGTGACGAACTGGCCGTCGGTGGTGTCGAACCAGTAGCAGGCGTCGGGCCGTTGACCGCCAGGCAGGGCGGCGCCGCGGTCTTTCATCGACAGCGACACGACCTTCGCCTTGCCGCCGGTCGCCGCCTTCAGGGCGTCGGCAAGCGTCGGAGCGAGGAGACGATCGGGAGTGCCGCCGCCCTTCGGCTTCTCCGTCTTGGTTTCCTTCTCGGCTGGATCCTTCTTCGGAGCGGCCGGCACGCGCTGGTAGCGGACGTTGCCCGCGCAGTAGACCGCATCGCCCTCTTTGCGGTCGAACCAGTCGTTGTAGATGATGCCGTGCTTGTAGGCGGACGTGCCGGTGGCGAGCGAGGCATGGCCGGCGCCGGTCACGGTGCCGGAGTAGGGATAATGGCAATTCTGGAACCAGACGCCCTCGCGTTCGAGGCGATGAAAGCCGTCGTCGCCGTAAAGTTCGTCCCAGCGCGCGAGATAGTCGCCGCGAAACTGGTCGAAGACGACGAGCACGGCGAGACGCACCGGCGGCGACTCGGCCCTCGCGCCGAGCGGGAAGAGGAAGAGCAGGAGAAACGTGAAATAAGCGGCGAGTCGGCGGCGTGAGGGAAGCATGAGGGTTGGTATTCCGAAAGGCGAACGCGGTTCCCGGTAGTGTCGTCGCTTGCGGCTTAGCGGTTAGACGCTGCGAAGCCGCAAGCGACAATTGAGGGGCTTCAAACGACGCAAGGCATCGTAATCGGGTATCGTGTGCGGAGCAAGAAGATCCAGCTATGGGTTCGGGGTAGTCGCTCCGCGATGAACTGCCCCAGAGAAGGGCGGGGCTACTCCAATCCTATCACGGCCAAGCCGCCTGTAACGCCGCGATGACCGCCGCGCGACGCGCGGGATCGGCGTTGATCGCGTCGAGCAGTGCGATCCGCGCCGCAGCCAATGCGGTAGCGTCCATCGCATCTTTCGCCGAAGCAAATGGGCCAGACATGGTCAGCTGGTAATCGGCCTGATTTCGTAGATGGCTCAACCGATCCAATGCCTGCCCGACGGATTGAAGATCGGGCTGTGGTGTGAAATTGAGACGGCGGCGGACAAATTGATGTAAATTTTCCTGCGGCGGTCTTGGGAAGCCCCAGCGCCTCAAGGCATCTTGCCCTTCGTGAAGCAAGCCGTAATAGCCGCGCCCGACCGCGGAACGCCAATTTCGCTCACAAGGTACGGCCAACAAGTCCCGCGCCGACTGGAGGAATGCCCTACCGTCCATCGGCGTCCCTCGACGTGAGCATCATGACGAAACAGGCCCACACTTCTGGCGGGAACGTTTGCCGCACCCAGCGGTCCAGTTCATGGTAGATGGCGATGTCTCCTGACGCTCGTGCTTCGGCGTCCTCATACCCGCAGATAACCACCAACGGATCAATCTGGGCATCCTCCGGATTTTCCTCATACGTCACGACGACGGAGCGCAGTCCCGCCACCACCTGCTTCATGTGATCGATCATCTGGTCCATCTCGCGCCGCAATCCCAGCGCCGCGACGTGGGCGGCCGCCTCGTCGCTGATTCGCACAGGCACCGTGGTGAGGGTTGACATCGCCGTTTCCTCCTCGATCGAGGTTCTCTACCCGTTCCGCTCCCGATCCACCCGTCGCAAAAACCGCTCCTTCGACTGGGCTGTGTGCCGTTCCAGTTCGGCGAGGAGCAGCGCTCAAGCCGCACGTGCCATACCTCCGAAACCAGTAATTGATTTTGGCGCAGCGCGTTACACTCACTCGGCCTTCAGCGCGTTCAGCGCCGGCCCCAGTCGGGACAACGCCTCCTCCAGTGTGGCCAGCGCCGGCGCTAGCGCGCTCAAATCAGAAGCTCGGCCCTGCGTTTCCACCCGTTCGGCTGCCGCGTACGCCTCTTTCCGGCCGAAAATCCCGATCGCGCCCTTGAGCGAGTGAGCGGCGCGCTGAACGCCGACTGCGTCGCCGCGGGCTAGCGACTCGCGTATCTTCGCCATTTCCTGTGGATATTGCTCGAAAAACATCGCGATCATCGACCGCAGTAGCTCCCGGTCGCCGCCGACGCGGTTCATCGCCTCGTCCACGTCCACCAGGCCGTCGGCGGCCGGGCGCGGGGCAGGCGCTTCGGAGGGTGCCGGCGCGGCGGTCGCGGTCAGGCGGGAGAGGACGGCGTACACTTCCGCCGGCTGGATCGGTTTGGAGACGTAGTCGTCAGTGCCGCGGCTGATGCACATCTCGCGGTCGCCCTTCATGGCGTATGCCGTCATCGCCACGATGGGAATGTGTCCGCCCCGTTGCCGCTCCCAGGCACGAATGCGTTCCGTCGCCTCCAGACCGTCCATCTCGGGCATCTGCACGTCCATGAGCACCACATCAAAAGGGGTGGAGGGTGGAGGGTGGAGGGTGGAGGGTGGAGACTCCGGATCGTCTTTTCCCTCCACTCTCCACCCTCCACCCTCCACGATTCCCAGTGCCGCCAGCACCTCGCGGCCGGTGGAGGTGACCGTGATGTGGTGGCCGCGCTTCGACAGCAGAGCCACGACCAGCTTCTGGTTGATCGTGTTGTCCTCCGCCAACAGGATGCGCAGCGGCCGGCCCGGCTCCTTCGGCACGGCGTCTTCCGACAGCACCGGCGTCCAGTTCGCGTCGCTCAGCGTGGTGACGATCGCGTCGAGCAGTTCCGACTGCTTGACCGGCTTCATCAGGTAGGCGCGGATGCCAAGCTCGCGGCAGCTGGCCACGTCTTCGGGTAGGCCGGCCGAGGTGAGCATGATGAGCGTGGCGCCGGTCAGGGCGGGAATGGACTGGATGCGCCGGGCCAACATGAAGCCGTCCATGTCCGGCATGTGGCCGTCGAGCAGCACGAGCGGGTACGGTTCGCCGGCCTGGACCGCCTCGCGCAGCGCTGCCAGGGCTGGCCGGCCGCCGTCCACCACCGTCGGCCGCATGTGCCAGTTGGTGAGCAGATCCTGAAGGATGCGCCGATTCGTCGCGTTGTCGTCCACCACCAGCACCGGCAGTCCTTGCAGGCGCGCGGACCGTGTCGGCACGGGGATAATGACTCCCTCCGCCGGCAGGCCGAAACGCGCCGTGACGTGGAACGTGCTGCCCTGGCCGACCGCGCTCTCGACCCAGATGCGGCCGCCCATCATCTGGGCGATCTGCGTCGCGATCGACAGGCCGAGTCCGGTGCCGCCGTACTTGCGCGTCGTCGAGTGATCGGCCTGGGCGAACGCCTCGAAGATCAGCGCCTGCTTGTCGGGCGGAATGCCGATGCCGGTGTCGCGCACCAGGAAATGGATTTCGACCGCCGCTTGCGGCTTAGCGGTCTCCTCCGCTAAGCCGCAAGCGGCAAGACGAACTTCGACGACCACCTCGCCCTTCTCCGTGAACTTGATCGCGTTGCCGATGAGGTTGACGAGGATTTGCCGCAACCGGCCGGGGTCGCCGAGGAGAACGTCGGGCACGTCGGCCAGGATGTGGCAGGCAAGTTCGAGACCCTTCTGTTGGGCCCGCACCGCCAGCGCCTTGACGGAGTCGCCGAGGTGGTCGCGCAGCGCGAACGGCACCGAGTCCAGGGTCAGCTTCCGCGCCTCGATCTTCGAGAAGTCGAGAATGTCGTTGATGATCGTCAGCAGCGACTCGGCCGACACCTTGACCATCGTCAGGTACTCGCGCTGCTCGCGCGTCAGCTCGGTGTCGAGGGCCAGCTCGGTCATGCCGATGACGCCGTTCATGGGCGTGCGAATCTCGTGGCTCATGCTGGCCAGGAATTCGCTCTTGGCCCGGCTGGCCGACTCCGCCGCCTTCATCGCGGTGCGCAAGGCCTCTTCGGCCTGCTTGTTCGCGGTGATGTCGCGCGAGACGCCGAAGGTGCCGACGACTCGGCCGGAGCGGTCGCGCAGCGGCAGCTTGGTCGTGGATACCCAGGTCAGGTGGCCGTCCGGATGCGTCTCCACCTCCTCCTTGGCGACGATCGGGACGCCGGTGCGCATGACCTCCTTCTCGTCGTTCAGTCTCTGACCGGCGTCTTCCGTGGAGAAGAACTGCGCGTCGGTTTTGCCGCGTGCCTTGGCCGCGTCGTCCAGGCCGAACTTGCGGGCCAGGGCAGCGTTGATGCGGATAAAGCGACTTTGATCGTCCTTGAAGTAGATGCAGTCCGGCAAGTTGTCGAGGAGGGCGCGCATCAGGTAGCGCTCGTACTCCAGCTCTTCCTGGGCACGCTTGCGGTCGGTGACGTCGTCGAGGATGCCGTCGAGCAGCCAGGAGGCGTCCGGCCCGGCAGCGGCGGAGACGCGCTCGCGCACCCAGCGCACGGAGCCGTCGGCGTGGCGGACGCGGTATTCCGCCTGGCTGGACTGTCCGGTGCGCAGCAGGCGAATGGCGTCGTCCCAGATCGGCCGATCTTCGGGGTGGACGAGGCGGCGCCACGGGTCGAGGCCATGAGAAAAGGTCTCCGGCGCTCGTCCCGTGATGCGCGTGACGACGGGCGAGAGGAAACGATAGGTCATCGTTCCGTCGCGGCTGATTTCCGCGCTCCAGAGGCAGTCGGACACCGAGGAGAGCACGCGGCGCAGCTCGGCCTCTTTCTCCTCCAGGCGCTGGTGGGCGTCGCGCTGCGAGCGGATGTCGCGGGCCGTGATGAGGGCCAGGGTTTTGGGCTTAACGTGCAGCCGGGCGGTGGTCAGGTTGACCGGCACCCAGATGTCCGGGTCGGGCGTGCGCAGCTCAAAACCTTCTTTCGAGTGAAAGACAACCGTTTCGACGACGGCCCGGCGCAGCTGTCCGGCGCCGAGCGAACCGGCGAAGCGAAAGCAATCCCCAGCCTTCAGGGCGAGGAGAGCGTCGCGCGTGAAGCCGGTCAGCTTGAGCGCCATCGGGTTCACGTCGAGGAGCCGGTCGGTTTCGGGGTCGGACAGGAAGAGAGCGTCGCCCGCCTCCTCGAACAGTGCTCGCCCCAGGCCTTCAATGTGATCGGTCGTCATGGGCCGCTTTCGTCTGCGCCGCGGGAGAGAAATAAGACGCCGGTCTCCCGGCGCCTACCTGCGCTCTTACACCGAGAACGGCCGGCGTGCAACGATAAAACCGGCACGACCGCGCCACGCGAACAGGAACGTGATGAAAACCGGCAGCCAAACAGCGTCATGAAGGAGCAGCAGGCGCAGGGTTGATACGGCAGGACGTACGCGGTCGGCAGTCAGCAACCACAGCCAGACGCCGGCCAACAGCGCCCGTCCGAGGAGCGGCGCGACGACCACGCCGGACCAGGTCGAAGGGCGGAGAAATGCGACGATGAGACAGGGAACGTGGCAGACCGTCAGGGCGCCGAGCGCACGGCAGAGGAGAAGACCGTCCTTCGTCGGAGATAAATGCAGCCAGGTAAACAGGTCGTCGGGCCGGAGGATGGCCCAGGCGCCCGACACAAGGCTATCGACAGCGGCCGGCAACAAGAGCAGGCGCGGCAGCCAGGCGCTGGCGTCCGTGCTCATGGCGTGCTCCGTGAAAAAAAGAGTCCCCCGGGTGGGAATCGAACCCACAAGTCACTAGGACAGGCGATTTTAAGTCGCCAGCGTTTGCCATTTCGCCACCGGGGGAGGCGAGCGGCTCTCACACTGTAGGTACGGCCAGGCGGGCTGACAAGGGCAGCGTAGTTCGGGGAGAAGGGGTCGAACCTTCATCGATCGGTTCAAAGCCGATTCGCCTACCCATTAGCGTATCCCCGAGTGGCAGCGGAAGGAGAGGGAGTCGAACCCTCAAGGGCTGCTTGCGCAGCCTCGACCACTTTCCAAGCGGCGGCCGTCGCCCATCGGCTTGCCCTTCCGGTGTTCCTTGAGGCAGACACGACAGCGCGAACCGAGGTTCGCCAGGCTGCGGAGGGTGTGGCGCGCATTACATCGAGTCTGTGGGTATTACGAGCCGCGACCGTCAGGGAGCGTGGGCAACACGCCGCACAAAGCGCTCCCTGACAGTCGCGGCTCGTGGCAGAACGAACCGGTTAGCGAGCCGACGGTGTTCTCGAGCCTTCGCGGTTTCTGTGCAAAGCCTTCAACACGCATAAGCCGTCCGGGCAGAACGGCTCGCGTTCGGCGCGGTCCAGGGCTTCTTGCACCGACACGAATTCGCCGCGCACGATTTCCTCGACCTGCAAACGAAAAGGACCGTCGTGAACGGCGCGGTAAACCATGCCGAACACCACCGTTTGCTCGTCGGCATAGTTGTGTGCGAACAGCGGTTCCGGCGCCAGTTCAACGCCGAGTTCCTCGCGGCCTTCGCGCACGGCGCCGTCATCGAACGACTCTCCCGCCGCCACGACGCCGCCCACGGCCACGTCCCAGTGCGACGGAAAGACGTCCTTCGTCGCCGTCCGAAGATGAACGAATAATTCGCCGCGCGAGTTGAAGACGAGAAGGTACACGCAACGGTGCGGCAGACGTCGCTGACGCATCTCAAGCCGAGACGCGGTGCCGATTACTCGTCCGTCCTCATCCAGGACGTCCACTCGTTCGTTCCCTGCGTCCGCGCTCATGATGGGCAGCGTCCTCGGTCCGAGCTTCGCGTTCGGTTGCCCGCGAAGGGAGCAGCGATAGAATAGAAAACAAGGATATTCACGAATCGAACACGAGGAGGAAACGACATGGCCTTCACTCTACCCGCCCTGCCTTACCCGCCCGATGCGCTCGAGCCGTCCATCGACAAAATGACGATGGAAATCCACCACGGCAAGCATCACAAGACCTACGTGGACAACCTCAACGCCGCCCTCGAGGGCCATGCCGCGCTTCAGGCGAAGCCGATCGAACAACTGCTGCGCGAGATCAGCAGCGTGCCGGAAGCCATCCGCCAGAAGGTCATCAACAACGGCGGCGGCCACGCCAACCACACGATGTTCTGGGAAATCATGGGGCCGAAGGCCGGCGGCGAGCCGACCGGAACTCTGGCTGAGGCTCTCAAGTCGACGTTCACGGACCTCGCCAACTTCAAGAAGGTCATCAAGGAGAACGCGCTGGGCCGCTTCGGCAGCGGCTGGGCCTGGCTCGTCGCGTCCGGCGGCAAACTGGTCATCACCAACACCGCCAATCAGGACAGCCCGCTGATGACCGGCAACACGCCGATCCTGGGCATCGACGTCTGGGAACATGCCTATTACCTGAAGTATCAGAATCGCCGCGCCGACTACGTCGATGCCTGGTGGAACGTGGTCAACTGGGCCGCGGTCGGCAAGCGCTTCGACGCCGCGAAGTAACGTCAATTCGCCGCTTGCGGTTTCGCGGATCTGTCAAGCCGCAAGCGGCCGGCGCCCGGTTCTGCTCCCACAAGAGAGACCACGCATGTCTCGACGATTCCTCCGACTCCTCGGTGTGTGCCTCAGCCTCGGTCTGTTTGTCCAGGTCGCCGCGGCCTGCATCAATGACCGCGAAAGCGACAAGGCCGAGAAAGAGTTCAAGTCGCGCTACCTCGACCAGCAGGCTCCGAGCGGTACATCGCCTGCTTCTCCGTCGTCGCCGCCCGAGAACCGGCTGCTGACAGTCGGCGCGACAAGTGTCGGCGCGGTGCTGCTGATCGGGGCTGTGACCATCACGGTGCTGCCGCGGCGGAAATAACAGATGCCGGCGAGTCCGACGAAGAGATGGCACGGATCGAAGCATGCGACTCTTTCTCGTGATCGTGATGGCAATCGTCGGTGCCCTGTTCGGCCTGTGGGTCGGCTTGCAGACGGTGACGCGCGTCTACCCTCTCCCCCACCACATCCCCAAGTACGAGGGCGGCGTCTCCCTGCGCTTCGCGATGGTTCACGACGTCATTCACGAGCGCTATCCCAAGCACGGCCGGGCTTACTACGAAGAGCGCAACCGACTCGCCCGGCGCGCCATCGAACAAGCGGACGCACGGAGCCGACCGGAAGAGGCGCCCACGCCGGCCTACTTCGCCTTGAAAGACGATCTCGGCGTCGGTCTGGAACGACTCGGCCAGCACGAGGCCGCAGTCTCCTTGATGCGCGACAAACTGAAGCAGCAGAAGGCCGTCGGCCTCAAGGGCCGTGATTTGTACTCCACGAAGGCCAACCTCGGCACGTTTCTCATCCTCTGGCAAATGGAGTTAGGATTCGCCGACCTGCCCGCGACGAAACAGCGGTTAAACGAGGGACTCATTCTGGTCCGCGAGTCGATGACCGACAACCCGGAAGCGCACTACGGCCGCGAGATGTGGCAGGCCGTGCTGCTGGAGTTCTTCCTGGCGTCGCTCGATGATCCGACGTTGCTGACACGCTTCGACATGGTCGGTAATCGGTGGGACACGACCATCGACCCGGCTGGAAAACGGTGCTTTACAAGGTGGGAGCAGTGGGGAGGTATGGGTGAGAACCGCAATGCGGCCCTCTATCTCAAGCAATATTCGCCAGAAAAGTTCCCCGGATGGGACAGCGGAAGTGCGACGCCGTCCCGGATGCGCGAGGCCATCACGAAAGTCGGGGCCGAGGAAAATTGGCCGGCGGCCCTCAAATCCTCATCTCAGAAGCCCGTTCCTTTCGATGAACCGACTCTGGGTATCGTCGGCATGTGGCGTTATGGCGGTGGGGCGAACCCGCATTTCGCACGCGCATTGGGCGAGATCTTGTTGCGCATCGGTCAGCGCCACATCGCCTGGTGTGCTTATGAACGAGCCGCGAGCCTGAGCGATCATTTCAGCCCTGATCCCGCCGACACGCGAAAGTTCCTCCATCACTGCCGTAACCGGCAAGACTGCATCGAAGCCACGATGCCGGGGGTGGAACGATCTCAGCTGCGTTCACGATTCGAGAAGGAGTTAGCCTTCGGCAACCACTATCAGACCCTGTATCAGGAGTTTGAGGCGGAACGGATTCGCGACGGAACGGATTTGAGCGACCCGCATTTCTACGAACCCTTCGACGCCCAACAAGATGCCATCGCGTCGCACGTTGGTGCCGAGGATCAGTTCCTCGTCGTTCATGATTACTTCAGCAATTATCTGGACAAGGAAACCCGCGCAGCCGTCGGCCCGCGGCCCGCCATCATTATTGTGTGCGCCGGATTGTTCGCGTTCGGGACGGCATGCCTGTTACGGCTGCTCGACTGGTGTGTGCGCCGTCTCCGCGTCACCGCTCCTCCCGTCCCGTCTTTGCCTCCTCCAAGCGCTCTTCCGCCTGGCGCAGCAACCTGGCGATCGTAGTGCTTTCCTCGACTTCCACAACGGCGACGCCGAAGCAGGCTCGCAGTGGGCCGCGCAAGGGACTGGCCGGCTGTTCCAGCAGCGGGCGCAGCCGCGCGCAGCAGCCGAACGCCGCCGGCTCCGAGGTTCGCGGCAACACCAACATGAACCCGTGCGGGCCGTATTGCCCCGCAACGTCGCAGCGGCGCTTCCAGCGACCTAACTGCTCCGCCGCCCAGGTCGCCAGGTCGTCCTCTTCTCGGGTCTCGCCATGCGCGGAAGGAAGCACTTCTCCCAGGACCACGGTCAGCGGCCCGCCATGCCGCTTCACGCGCTCGAACTCTTCTTGCAGCCGTTCCAGCATGTGCCGTTGCGTGAACCAGTTGGTGCCCGACTCAGAGGGCAGCGTCTCCCACAGTCGATTGACGAGCCGATTCACTTGACGCCGACAGTCAGCGAGCAGTTCGTCGCTTTCGCGCAGCTGGCGGCGCATCTCGCCATACCGCGCCGCACCGCGCAGTACCGCCGCGAGTAGATCGGGATGACGAACCGCGACTTGTCGCGGCAACCAGTGCGTCGCCCCAAACTCAAGCCCCGCGCGCAAGAAGTCGGCATCGTCGTCCGCCAGAAACAGGATCGGCAACGGCTGAATCTCGGCGATCCAGGCCAGGCCGTTGGACTGGCGCGCCAGCCCCGCGTCGAGGATCAGAACGTCGCACGGGTCCAGCTGCAGCGCGAACCGCGCCCGGTTCACGCCGTCGGCCTCAACGACTTCCCACGTCGGCAGGAAATCGGCGAGGAGCGCTCGCAGTTCCTGTCGCTCGGCTTCGGGAGCGACGAGCAAGACCCGGCAGTAATCCGGACCTTGTGGAGTGGCCGCGGCTAGCTGAGACAACGCGAGCGATTCGGCGAAGGACGCCATCGCGCCAGCCTCCCTAGAAACGAGGAATAATCGACGACAAGCCTATTGAAAACGACAAAGGGAACGGGAGCGAGAGAGGTTCCCCACTCGACCTGAATATTTCAGTTTGCCTAGATTGGACAACCGGCAGATTCGCCAAGACCGGCAGTTCTTGGGCATGAAACGAAGACGGCCCGACGTAGGCGTCGGGCCGATCTGCCGCTTGCGGCTTCGCGGTGATGCGCCGCTAAGCCGCAAGCGGCGACACAACTGAGAAGTGTTCAGCGGATGAACAACATTTCGCGGTACGTTGGCAGCGGCCAGTACTCGTCCGCCACCATCGTCTCCAGCTTGTCGCCCAGGCCGCGCAGCGCCATCATGGCCGGCAGCACCTTGTCGCGGAAGTACTTGGCGTGATCGAACGGCTCGCCTGCGGCGTGGTGAGCGAGCGCCTGTTCCAGCGTCACCGTCGCCTTCTGGAACTCGCTCAACGTCGCCGTCAGACTCTTTAGCAACTCGGCCTGGGACGAATTGTCAACACCCGCCGCCTTGGTCGCGTTGACCGCCCCGGCCACGTCGGCCTGGTACTTGATCGCCGCCGGCGTGATCTGCGTCTTCGCCATCATCACCATCAGCCGGCCTTCGACGTTCACCGTCTTGACGTAGTTCTCGCTGAGGATGGCGTAGCGGCTCTGTAGCTCGCGCTCGCTGTAGACCTTGTACTTCGTGAACAGCTCGACCGTGTCCTTGCGGATGACGATCGGCAAGGCGTCCACGGTCGTCCGCAGGTTCGGCAGGCCGCGTTTCTCGGCCTCCGTGTGCCACTCGGCCGAGTAGCCGTCGCCGTTGAAGAGCACCTTCTTGCTCTCCTTGAGGATGCCGGGCACGAGCGCCTGAATCGCCTTGTTCAACGGCTGGCCGGAGCCTACCGCCTTCTCGAGGTTGCTGGCGATGAGGTCGAGCGACTCGGCCACGATGGTGTTCAGTACCGTGTTCGGACCGGCCACCGACTGCGACCCGCCGACGGCGCGGAACTCGAACTTGTTGCCGGTGAAGGCGAATGGACTGGTGCGGTTGCGGTCGCCGGCGTCGCGTGGCAGCTTGGGCAGCACCGACACGCCGATCTCCATGAAGCCGCCCTGCTTCGTGGACGTGGGCGGCCCCTTTTCGAGCTGGTCGATCACGTCTTGCAGCTGGTCGCCGAGGAAGATGGAGATAATCGCCGGCGGCGCCTCGTTGGCGCCGAGGCGGTGGTCGTTGGCCGCTCCGCATACCGACACGCGCAACAATTCCGGGTACTTGGCCACGGCGCGAATGACGGCGACGCAGAAGACAAGGAACTGGGCGTTGTCGTGCGGCGTATCGCCGGGGTTGAGCAGGTTCTCGCCGCTGTCGGTGGACATCGACCAATTGTTGTGCTTGCCCGAACCGTTGATGCCGGCGAACGGCTTCTCATGGAAGAGCGTCACCAGGCCGTAGCGCGGCGACGTCTTGCGCATGATCTCCATCGTCAGCATCTGGTGATCGGTGGCGAGGTTCGAGTCCTCGAAGATCGGCGCGATCTCGTACTGGCTGGGGGCGACTTCGTTGTGGCGCGTCTTGACCGGTACGCCGAGCTTGAACAGCTGCGCCTCGCAGTCGGCCATGCACGCCAGCACACGCTCGGGAATGGCGCCGAAATACTGGTCTTCGAGTTCCTGACCCTTCGGCGGCGGCGCGCCGAACAGTGTGCGCCCCGCGTTGAGCAGGTCCGGGCGCAGGTAGTAGAACTGCTGGTCGATCAGGAAGTATTCCTGCTCCGGCCCGACGGTGGTGAAGACCTTCTTGGAGGAACTGTCGCCGAACAGCTTGAGGATGCGCAGCGCCTGCGTGGACAGCACTTCCATCGACTTGAGCAGCGGCGTCTTCTTGTCCAGCGCCTCGCCGGTCCAGCTGATGAAGGCGGTCGGGATGACGAGCGTCGAACCGTTGGGGCTTTCGTAGACGTAGGCGGGACTGGTCGGATCCCAGGCGGTGTAGCCGCGCGCCTCGAAGGTGGCGCGAATACCGCCGGAGGGGAAGGACGAAGCGTCCGGTTCGCCGCGCACCAGCTCCTTGCCGCTGAACTCGATGATGGCCCGGCCATCGCCGGAGGGCGACAGGAAGCTGTCGTGCTTCTCGGCGGTCAGGCCGGTCATCGGCTGGAAAATGTGCGTGAAGTGCGTGGCGCCATGTTCGAGCGCCCAGTCCTTCATGGCGTTGGCGACAGAGTCGGCGATGTTCGCTTCGAGCGGCACGCCCTGCTTGATGGTGCGTTGCAGCGCCTTGAAAATAGGCTTGGGGAGACGCTCGCGCTGCACGGCTTCGCTGAAGACGTTGACGCCGAACAGGTCCTTGACGGACTTGTTTCTGAAATCGACGCGCTGCAAATTGTAGGTCGTGCAGGCGACGGACTGGATGGCGGCGTGCCGCGGGTTCGGGGAACTCATACTGCCTTCCTTACACGAAACGGGGTGGGTAACTACCGGGCGTCGGCGGCTCCGCGTCGCGACCCGAACGATGTTTTTTGGCGAGGCGCCTCCCGTCGAGGAGGTGCTGGAGAGTACCCCTAAAGATAGGGCGGCTCAGGGCTAGCGTCCACGCTTCGCCGCTGGCGGCTTCGCGGGAAGAACCGCGAAGCCGCCAGCGGCAGTTGTATCACGCGTCGTAGTACAAATAGAACTCATACGGATGCGGACGCAGGCGGACGCCCTCCACCTCTTTTTCGCGCTTGTACCAAATCCAGGTGCTGATGACGTCCGGCGTAAACACGTCGCCGTGCAGCAGGAACTCGTGATCCCGTTCCAGGTTGCCCAGCGCTTCTTCCAACGACTGCGGCGTCTTCGGCACCTTCGCCAGTTCCTCCGGCTCAAGGTCATAGATGTCCTTGTCGAGCGGATCGCCGGGGGAAATCTTGTTCTTGATGCCGTCGAGCATGGCCATCAACATGGCGGAGAAAGCGAGGTACGGGTTGCTGGCGCTGTCGGGCAGGCGATATTCCAATCGCTTGGCCTGCGAGTGCGGCGAGTAAACCGGGATGCGAATGGCGGCCGAGCGATTGCGGCGGCTGTAGGCGAGGTTGATCGGCGCCTCGTAACCCGGCACCAGGCGCTTGTAGCTGTTCGTCGTCGGGTTGGTGATGGCGCACAGGGCCGGCGAGTGCCGTAGCAGGCCGCCGACGGCGTACATGGCCGTCTCGCTCAGCCCGGCGTAGCGCGAGCCGGCGAACAAGTTCTTGTTGTCCTTCCACAGCGACGTGTGGACGTGCATGCCGGAGCCGTTGTCAAGGAAGATCGGCTTGGGCATGAACGTCGCCGTCTTGCCGTTTTTGCGGGCCACGTTCTTGACGATGTACTTGTACTTGAGGACGTTGTCGGCCACCTCGACCAGCGGGGCGTAGCGCACGTCGATCTCGCCCTGGCCGCCGGACGCCACTTCGTGATGCTGGGCCTCGACCTTGAGGCCGCAGTCGATCATGGTGAGCATCATTTC
>JBBQPD010000034.1:0-15915 GCA_038331535.1 Gemmatales bacterium
AACGAGCCGCGACCGTCAGGGAGCGTTTTCAGCAGCGCTCCCTGACGGTCGCGGCACGTATGAGCAGTTTTCAGCAGCGCTCCCTGACGGTCGCGGCTCGTATGAGCAGAAGTGATACGGCAAGCCGACTCTGCGCTCTCAGAACTTCACCTTGCACACCTCAACCTGTTCGTTGCGATTCTTCAGGATAATGGTGTGATTCTCGGTCTGCTCGTTCTCCCGGCCGGAGTTGCGCGTCACCGAGACCTTGACGTTCGACTCGCCGCCGAGCAAGTTCGGGTTGGTGCTGTAGTAGTGGACCAGCACCTGAAACGTCCCCTTCGGCGCGTTCACGATCTGGTAGCGCTCCGGGCCGTAACCCTGCGTCTGGTCCTGCGACAGCTCGCCGCCGTTCTTCGTCGCCTTGTGCTGGTAGAAGCACTTGGTGCCGTCCGGTTCGATCACCCACAGGTCCACGTCCGTAGCGTCGGTGTTCCAGGAGATCGTCACGCGCAGGTCGGCTGGCTTCTGCTTGCCGCCGAGACCTTCCAGCCGTTCGCCGAAGACGTCGGCCACTTCCTTGCTGACGGCTTTCTTGCGAATCGCCTCCTGCATCATGCGGGCGTACTCTTCCAGCACCACGACCTTTAGGTCTTGCTGGAAGCGGTTGTGCCAGGTGCCGGCCAGCACGATCTCGTAGTTGATCGCGGCGACGGCGTACAGACCGCTCTCTTCCATGCTGCGAGCCACGTCGCGGTAGCTGTGCGGCTCGAACGGCCGTTGCCGTTGCACGCGCTCGAACAGCCGGGCCGCCTGCTGCGGCTGGTTCAGATCGAGCAGGCGATAGCCGACCAGCCGCAGCGCGTCGCCGCGACCGGTGTGCTCTTCCATGACGCTGGACAGGACGCGCACCGCACCGGCGTTGTCGCCCTTGTCGGCCCGACGCCGCGATTCGGTCAGGTACGTCCCCACCTCTCGGCGGTCGCGTTTCATGCCTTCGAGATACGCCGCCGGCACGTCCTTGGCGTTGACGATGCCGCCCTCAATGGCTCCGGCTGCCAGCTCGAAATCTTTGTCCTTCAGGTGAACCAGCAGCTTGTTCACGCTGGCGTTCTGCCAGACGTTGACGCGCTTGTCGATGCGCTGAAGGAAGCGGACGAACAGCTCGCGGGCGCCGACGGCCTTGCCCATCGTGGCCCAGGCATTGTCGAGGAACTCGCCCATGTCATTCACGAGCGTCTTGCCGCGCTCCTCTTCGAGGTTAAAGCGTTTGTAGTCGGCGTCGTTTTCCAGCACGAGGAAGGACGCCGTCTTGCCGACGATGCCGAACTGTTGACAGTAGGCTGTCACCAGGCTGTCGAGCTTGGGATCATTGAGCGCCAGCAGCGACGCGACGGCGACCTCGGCCCAGGCCCGCGGAGCCAGCTCGCTGGTGCTGCCGACTTCGATTGGGAACTCCTCGGCGTACTTCTCGCCGCGAAACGTGCCTTCGACCATCGCCGTCATGCGGCCGGTGCCGTTGACGCGAGCCGTCAGGATCACGTCGCCGCCGGGGTAAACCGCGGCGCGGCGACCGGCAACCAGCGAGTCCGACGTGGATGGCCCGCCGACGAGGCGGACCTTCTCGACGTAGAGGCAGTGATTGCGATGCGCCTGCGCGGCGGCCTTGAGGTCGGCCTCGCCGTAGCAGTTGAAGATGCCGCCGCCCTTGCGGGTCAGCGCTTCGTACAACTCCAGGTTCTCCGCGCCCAGACCGGTTCGGTAGCACTGGAAGCGGCAGGTCAGCGGCGAGCGGCCCTCAGACTTGGCGACCAGCGCGGACACGTCGCTCTCGCCCCAGGTGATGTTGCCGTCGGAGAGCAGGAAGCAGTTGGCCGGCGTGCCCGCGGCCACGTCGAAGCCGGGGTTGCTCAGTTTGTCCAGGACGCAGGAGAAATCGGTCGCGCCTTCGAGGACGATGCCGTCGAGGCGAGCGAGCGCCCTGGCCCGGCCTGCCTTCGTGTTCGGCAGCCAGCCCTTCGGCTCGACCCAGGCGGCGCCGACGTTGAACGCGAGGATGTTGAAACTCTGAATGTCGGCGTCGTCTTCGAGGATGCGCTTGAGCAGCATCATGCTGACGTTGAAGCGGTCTGGGTGTTCGCTCAGCGACGTATCGAGCAGGAAGACGGCGTGCTTGGCGAACGGCTCATCCTTGGCGACCGTCTTCAGCTCGGGCCGCAGGCGGGCGTAGAGATAGCGCGGCCCGTTGTCGCCGTGCCGGCCGCTGACGGTCTGCACGCGCGACTCGGCTGGCGTGGTGCGAAAGACGATCTCGCCCTCCGGCTTCTCGTTCTCCCAGGCGTGGGTGAAGAACAGGCCGCTGCCGAGCGTTTCCTGCTTCGCGCCCTTGGGGAGCATGACCGGTTTCAGGCATTCGGCGGCGCTGGCTTGCAGCGAGAACTTCATCTCAGTGAGCTTGACTGCCGGAAGCGCGAAACGATAAATCATCTCGCCGGAAGTAACGGGAAGCGTCTCTTCGTAGGCGACGATGACGCGGTTGTAGCCCTTGGCCGGGATCGGGAAGACGCGGCCGCGGAAGGTGGTGCCGCCGGCGTATTCCAGCAGAGCCGGATCGATACGTCCGCGGACGACGTCCTCGTAGGTCTCCAGCGCCTTCTCGTTGTTGACGACGCGCGCCTCGCGCAGATCGCCCCAATCGGCGGCATCAACGTGCTTGACGAGCTGCGCGGGTGTCAGCCGGGCGAGCGCTGCTTGCGCTTCACGAGTGTCCACCTCGCGGCGACCGAAGCGTGCCGGCACCGTGTCGCGCGTCTGGCCGAGGAACATGGCGAAGTAGCTCGGACTGGCGCCGGTCGGCAGCGGGTACTCGAACGTTCCCTCCAGCTGCCGCGGGTGCGGGTTGCGGAAGATGTGATCGACCACGGTGCGAGCGCGCGGCCCCTCGACCGTCGTCGTGACGTTCAGCGACACCAGTTCCAGCGAGTTGCCGTCCCCGACATAGACGCGGGCGAACGTCGGCTGCTGCCGGTCGCGATGCCAGACGACCGGACCCTTGTCCGGTTCGTTCTTGAACGCATTCCCATCGTTCGGCAGGTTCATGAAGTAGGTCGCGAGCTGTTGGCGCTTCTCGACCGGCAGGTTCTTCGTGAGGTTGTCGAGTTCCTTGACCCGGTCCAGCGCGGGCAGGTCTTTCCACTGCTCCTGGAGGTTTCTCAACCCCTTCCCCTCGCCCTTGTTCTCCATGTCCCGCAGGAGCGGCGTGAGATCCGCAAGGGGCGACGGATCCGGAGTTTTGGCGGGGGCGTAATTGATCGTCTTCGGTCCGCCCGGATTGTCGGGCTTACTGGGATCGCTCGCAGGAGTGGGCTGGAAATAGCCGGGTCGGGGTGAGGAAGGATCCGGTTTCGGAGTCGCCTTGGTGTCGCCGCGCGGCACGGGGCCGGGTGTTGGAGGGGCATTCGAGGAGGGAACGATGGAGCCGACGCCCGTGTCCGAGGCGTATCTCGGCGACTCGCGCGGATCAGCGGGCGATGTCGGCGTGGTCGCCGTCGGTTTACCGGTGCCCAGTCCTGCAAGTTGCGGCACGCGCGGAACACCGAGGTTCGGGAGGTTGTAGTTCAAGTCCTGGCCCGACTTATTACCGACGTCGGCCCGAGAGAGATCGATGTCGTCTTCCTTGTTCGGATTCTTCCCACTCTTATCCAGCATCGGCGACGTCCCAGATTCCCATTCTAAACCGTCGCCGATGCCGTTGCCCGTTCCGCGGTCGAGTTTGACACTACTTGGCCGGCCCATCGGCGCTGGTACGACGGCGACGGTAGCGGAGTCAGAGGACTTCTCGCGCGTATCGCCGTGGAAGGAGTTCCACAGCACGATGCCGAGGAGGATGGCCGCGGCCATGCTGGCGACGGCGAGCAGGTCGCGGCGGAAGCGCGGCCTCTGGGCGGCCTTGCCGCGCAGGGTGCGCCGGGCGCGCTCAATGGCGCGATGCTCGGCGGCGGTAGGCGGCTCGTTGGCGCGCACCTGTTCGGCGGCGCGGCGGAGCGGATCGTTCAGCTCATCGAGGTAGTCGCGGCGGTTCGTACTCATCGCGGCTCTCCTTATTTGGTTTTACCGTTTCACTACCAGCCCCGAGCGCCAGCGCGGGGTTTGGCAACTCGCCCCCTGCGCTCGCGCTCGGGGCCAGTAAAAGGGTTTCGAGCTTGGCGCGGGCCTTGCACAGGGCGGCGGCCACCGCGCCAGGCGTGATGGTCAACAGTTCGGCGATGTCCTGATACGACAGGTCTTCAAAATAGCGGAGACAGAAGACCGTGCCTTCGCGCGGCGGCAACAGCGAGATCTTGGCGCGCAGTCGAGAGGCAAGCTCGTTGCCGACCGCCTCTTCTTCCGGTCCGGGATCGTGCAGCATGATCGAGAGGCCGTCGAGGGGGACATTGTTCTTGCGCTGGCGCAATCGATCCAGCGCCCGACAGGCCGAGAGTCGGCGCAGCAGTCCCCCCCAGGAGCGTACCGGCCGGGTGAGCGGCCATTGATACGCCTCCAGAAAAACTTCCTGGGCCACGTCTTCGGCATCCGCGACATGACCGAGGATTCGCCAGGCGGTGCCGAACACAACCGAGCCGTGTTCGCGCACGATGCTGTCCCAGTCGATCACCGTCCCGATCTCCTCCAGTTCGGTGACAGGCGTCTCCGCACTAACAAGTCGAACGTGGTTACAAGAATGTTACCTGATTACTTGCGTTTCGCGCGGACGGCGCTGCTCGCGCAAAACGACAAGTCAACGGCGGGCGCATCGAGCATTGCCATTGAGGCCCGTTCAGAGATCGTCCAGCTTTCAGGTGATGATCGGCAAAGGAGTTCGGGCGGGAAGCCGGGAGCCCCGTTCGAGACGGGCGGGATGGTTGTCGTCCCAAGGGGGCCGCACCAAGAGCACCGTCAGGGAGACGGCAGCGGTGACGGCGCGTACAGTAGCCATCGGGGGACTCCTGCGAAGGACGGAGAGTAGTATCCACCGTCAGTGCAGATGCGCCCCCCACTTTTGTCTACCTCAATGGACGTAACTCTTTGTACGAGAAGGCTACCAAAGCTGGACGATCTCTGAACGGGCCTCAAGGCCATAGCGCGAATGTAACCCGGTCGCGGCTCGTCATTGCGCGGGTTCACTCCTTCCAGGTTGGCACCGGGAAGAAAATCCTACCATCTTCACTCTGAATCACAGCCTGGCCTGGAGTCGCTCTGGGAATCTCACTTCCTGCCGCGAATTCGTCGCCTTTGGAAATGTGATACAGAAACGGACGGCCGGTGCTGGAGTCGATTGGCAACTCCACGAAATAGGCAGGAACGAGATCGTCAAGGCTGGCCGGCAGCCGACTGTGGTCGGCCTGATAAGCGGCGACGGCAATCACGAGTTGGGTGGCGTGTAATTCTCGTTGGACGTGCATATTACTTGATCGAGCACCGCCCAAACCGACGGGATCGAACATCCGCGATTGAAGGATGAACTCGCCCCATTTCCTGGCACTGATGGATGAGCCGGGTCCGTCCCTGGGCGGCAGACCCGCGTCTTCCGCCAGCCCGAGTACGAGTTGGGTTTCTCGGTCGCGCGTTGACGGCGCTCGGTCGCGCGGCACAACGGGTTCCCGAAGCTGGCGGAAATTGCCGGCATACATCGCCTTGAAAACACGGCGGTCGCGCTCCTTTTCCCACGAAACCCGAAACGCCTTGTAAATCGGCCGATCGCCACGATACGAGGGCAGTATGACCTCGAAGACGCGGTCGCGATCTGCGACATACTGGGCCTTGATGGCGTTGGCGACGTCGGGTTCGGCTGCTTCATGACGCCGCAACACCGCCAGGGCGGCACGAAGAAGTTCCTTGTCGGGTCCGGTTTTTCGTAGCCAGAGTCGAAAGCCCGACAGCGCGGCCGAATCCATGCTCCTGCCCATCTGGTAGACCCTGACCGGGGCAAAGTTTTTCACCTGCCGCGCGAGCGCCAGCGCCGTTTCCAGATGGTTCAAGGATCCCCGCGCGTCGCCGTGAGCCTGTCGTTGCAGCGCCCGGGCCACGAAATAGGACGAGACTTCCCGAACAGTCAACCCGATGTTCCAGAATGAGCGATCGAAAGCAAACTGGCGAGGATCGAAGAGCATTCCCAGCGGCAACCGAGAGGCCGTTTGGGCATCACTGGCCCATTCCCCTTCAAAAATCTCATCGAGCCAACGGTCGAGGACTGGATCGTTCTTGGGCCAGCCGTGTTCCAGGACGTGATTATAGCGGCTTCCATAATCCGACGCACTATCGGCTCCCGGCACTCCGGCTGCTATCGCGCCGGGTGCCATCGGCTGCTGCGCGGCGGGCGCTATCAATTCAGGAGGTGGTCCCAGCTCGCTTTCAACTTTCTTGATCTGGTTCCTCAAGGAAAGGGCGGCACGGCGAAGCATGGCGCCGGGGTCGAGTGTGTCGGCGCTCAACCCGGCAATGGCGAGGAGCGGGCCTTGTCCCTGAGGTGTGGCGAGCAGGCCCACGGCGGCCGCGCTAAGGAAAGGCCGGTCGGCGGCGGCCTGATGCTCGACAGTGGGCAGGGTCGCGATGAACTCGTCCACGTCGAACGGTTCGCCGAGGTCGGGAACCTCGAACGCGCGCAACGCGAGAAAGCCGGCCAGGCAGAGGACGACGAGCAGAGAGCTGGCCGTGATTCCCAGGAGCGGCCGCAATGTCAGCAAGCGCCCGGAGAACCAGGGCCACAGCGCCAACCGAGTGGTCAGGAGCAGAAGAAGAGGGATCACGGACGCCTGCCAGAGCGCCACGCCGCCGATCAACAGCGAGGGCATCCAGAACGCAGCGACGACGGGAGCGATGCACAGGGACAGAATGAGGGCGATGATCGGCCGCCGCACTACTTGGCCGAAAAATTGCCCGAGGCAATAGCCGTAAACGGGCCACAGTCCCAGGAGTAATGCCGGACTCTGGATGAACGGCCAGTGGTACAACTGGTCCAGCCAGCGATTCAACCAGTATTCCACCTCCCCCACATGCGAAACGGCTTCGCTTGGGTGGTCGAACGAGTCGAACGTCAGGTTAACAGGCAGCATCACTGCCAGATAGCAGGCCAGCGCCGTGGCCGTGTACCAGAACAGTACCGTCAGCCCGACCAGGGCCGTTGCCCAGAAAAGGCTTTTCAACGCCCAGATTCGACCGGGCGGAAAGCGCTGTGCGCCGAGGAACAGGTTCCCTTCCTGTTGGTCCGGCGCGAAGACCGCGAGGCCGCACACCAGGCCGAGGAGCAGCGTTCCACACGGCCAGAGAATGAGCGGCGCGCGGTTGACGAACAAGCCCAACAGCAACGCGCCCGCCGCAGCGCTGATGAGGATCCAGCGTCCTTGACGATAAGCCAGCCAGCCGACCACCCGCCAAGTGGCAGGAACGGTGAGCAGGCGCCGGCGTCGCGTTTCGGCCGGAAGCCGCTGCACGTCGTCGCCGCAAAACTTTCGCCAGGAGATATAGCCCGCCAGGCTGCCGGTTCCCGCGACGCCGACGATCAGCGCCGCGCCGTTGGCCGGCAAGGAAAAGAAGCACCAGGCGCCGGCCATCGCCAGGATGCCGAAAAGCGTCGCCGGCAACACGGTCCGGAACAAGGCGCCGCCGAGCAATCCCCAGGCGAGTGCGTCCAGCCCCAGCAGCGGCACGAACAGCACCTCCGACCACGAGCCGGAACCGAGTCCCAATGATAGCGCAGCCAGAACCAAACATTGGGCCAGCGTAAACAACGCCCCCGCGACGAATTTCCGCACCCACACAGGGCCGCGTATTCCGGTGAGCCGGTCCAGAAAAACCAGCGTGCCGTCTTCTTTCTCGCCGGCCAACAGCATGGCCCCCGTGACGGTGCCGTGCGCCACCATCAGGCAGAAAAGCAACATATTCACCGACGAGGGCAGGCGGTCGTGCGGACTGAAGTTCCTGGCTCTGCCCTGGTCCAGAGTTTGGTTCAAGACCACGGCGAGCAAAATCGCCAGGAGCGCGATCGCCAGCCAGAGCGTCCGCTGCTGGCGATATTCCTTCCACAACAATACGCCGTTCATGGCTGCCCCTCCTTTCGGCCCAGGAGAGCGAGATAGATTTCTTCGAGATGCAGGGGGCTTACCTCGAAGTCGTGAACGTCCGCGGTCCGGGACAGCGCTTCCAGTGCTTCGGCCTTCGGATCCTGGATGACGGCGTGTAGTTGCCGCTCGGAGCCGTTGCGCTGCAAGACCGTGCCCAGTGTGGCCGGGTCGGGCGATGTCGTTTCCCAGCGAAGTTTGACGCGGACGATCTGCCGCTTCAAATCGTCCAGCGGCGCGAAGAGGAGCAGCCGGCCGTTGGCGATAAACGCGGCATGACTGGCGATCCGCTCGATTTCCGCGATTTGATGGCTGGAAATGAGAACCGTCCGCCCCTCGGCGGCCATGCCCACCATGCTCCCCAGAAACTCGTGGCGCACCTGCAAGTCGAGTCCCGAAGTCGGTTCGTCGAGGATGAGCACTTCCGGATCGAGGGCGAGGGCCAGGGCCAGGCCCGCCTTGGAGTACTGGCCCTTGGACAGGTTGCCGAGGCGTGCCTTGGGGTCGAGCAGAAACTTCGCGGCCCACTCCTCGAAGCGCGGCAAGTACTCCTTGCCGTTGAAGCCGGCCGCGAACCAACCGATCTCCGCCACGGTCATCCAGTCATAATAGCGCGGCCGTTCGGGAACGTAAGCGACCCGACGGCGCAGCGTGGCGGCAGCCGACCAGCAGTCTTCCCCCAGAATCCGGGCCGAGCCTGCGTCGGGCGGCAACAGGCCGGTGAGCATACGGATGGTGGTGGTCTTGCCGGCCCCGTTGTCCCCCAACAGGGCGCAGATGGCGCCCTTCGGCACCGCCAAGTTGAGCCGATCGACCGCGCGCTTGCCACCGAAGGTCTTGCACAGCTCGCGGATTTCGATGACCGTGTCCATCACTTTTTCTCCCGGGGTCGGCGCTTGCCGTTGACCGCCGCCAGCTCTTCTTCCACCAGAAGGCGGACTTCCTCCGGCGACAGGGCACTGGCGACCGCTTCGCGCAACGCCGTGCGAATGCGGTCGCGCACCATTTCTCCGCGCCGGGCCGCACACGTTTTTGGCGCTTGCTCCGTGACTTCCATGCCGCGGCCGCGCCGCGGCGTGACGACGCCGGCGCGCTCCAGCTCCAGAAACGCTCTGGCCACGGTGTTGGGATGAACCAGCAGTTTCTCGGCCAATTCGCGCACGCTCGGAATAAACGTGCCTACTTCGAGAGTGCCGGCCGCGACCCCATAAATCACCTGGGCCACGATCTGCTCGTAGATGGGGACGGTGCCGTCAGATTGGATAGAGAAGATCATGGTGCGGCCTTGAATGCCATGTGTACTAGTGTAGTAGTACACATAAGCTCGTGGCCGTCAAGAGGAAAAGAGAGAACCTTTTCAGCGAAAGCAGCATGAAGGAGATCTGCTGAAGCAAATCACCAGGCCGAGCAGATACGAAGTTGGCTCTGTGCGAGTTCAAAGCACCTACAATCCGAGTCGGACAGAGAACTGTCGCGAGCCCACCGTCCAGCATTACGCACCGTTCATCACCGCGCGGTCTCTCGCCTTCCCGCCGCCACCCGTCCCCGTTCGCCGACGCTCTCCACGAACACCATGATCCCCGTACTTCGCGACGCCGCGGTCGCGCCGCCGGTCGCGGCCTCCTGTCGGCCGTCGATGCCTTCGACCGGCGATCCCTGCGCCATTGCCGCCTCCCGGTGTAATCGCCGTGCTTCCGCGACGAACGCCGCGAAGGCCGGCGCATTCACAAAGGCGCGGGCCGGGACAATGAAAGTCAGCTGGCCGCCGACGATCAAGAAGAGGTGTTCATCGCTGGCAGCGACCTCGGAGACGACCGACCACGGGGCCGATTCGGTACGCCGCAGGTAGCTCTCGGTGCCCCCTCGGTTCTCGTGCTGGTCGATGACGCGCGTGAAGCCGGAAACGTTCAGCGCCAGCCGATAGGTCCACGCCGGATCGAGCGTTTCCAGACCGGCCGCCCGGCGGGCATGTTTCACCGTGAGCTCCCCGACGAAGTGGCGATACCCTCTGCCCAGCAAGCGCCACAGCCAGCCGCCCGGCCGGAAGCCGACGAGAAGGGTCAGCCCCACGACGACGATGTAGACCCACAGGATGTTGCCGGGGATGCCCGCCGCCTGCCCCTCCGGCGAACAGGCCGCCCGCGCGATGAAATAGACGCCGACCGCGATGCCCCCCGCCGCGGCGACGATCAGGAGAGGCAACCCGACGAAGAATTCGTAGGTGAATATCCACAGGATCGTGCGGAGGCCGAGCGGCAGCTGGCGCGGAGCGTTGCGGCACACGTACCAGGCGTAGGCGGCCAGATCGTCGCGCGTCAACGTGTAAACGACCTCGGCCGGCGGTACGCCGGCGCGCGGTAGCGAGGCAAAGGGAACGGCGGCGTCTGGCATGAGATCGGCCCTCGCATCGGGGGACGCGCTCATCCTACCTGATCTGGGAACGCGTGTCGTCCCTTTCGCTTAACCGCGGTTCGCAGAACCGCGCGATTCCTCAAAACCGCGTCGGCGCGTACGACGCCGGGTCGATGTGCGGCGTCGCATCGTTGAGCATCTCCGCCACCAGTCGGCCGGTCGCGGGGGCCATCGACAGGCCGAGCATGTTGTGGCCGGCGGCGATCACGACGTTCGCCAGCGCGGGACTGCGGCCGATCATCGGCAGGCTGTCGGGCGTCATCGGCCGCCAGCCGTACCACTCCTCGCGAACCGGTTCGCCATAGGGTTCGTGCAGATACTGCTCCGCCCCGCGGCGCAGCATGTCGAGACGGCGGCGGTTCAGCGTCGTGTCGTAGCCGGCGAACTCCATCGTCGAGCCGATGCGGTAGCCCGTGCGCATCGGCGTGACGGCGACGCGGTGTTCCTCGAAAATGAGCGGGATCGTCGGGCACCGCGCCGGCCGATCCATCGTGATCGAATAGCCCTTGCCCGGCTGGATCGGCACCTTGCAGCCCAAAAAGCGGCCCAACAGCGGCGTCAGCGCCCCCGCCGCCACCACGAAGGCGTCGGCCGTTATCTCCCCGCGCGTCGTCAGGACTGCCTTCGCCCCGCCGCGCGCGCGGACGAAGCCCGTCACCTCGCATCTCTCCATCACCGTGACACCGCGCGCCTCCAGCACGCGCCGCCACTCCGTCATCAGTCGGTCGGGCCGTAGGTGGGCGTCGGTCAGGTAGTGCCAGCCGCCCGCGAGTCCCGGCTTCAGCGCCGGCTCCAGCGCCGTCAGCGCCGCGCCGTCGTAGCGCGTCGCCGGCAGGTCGAACGAGTCGCGCAACAGCTTGTCCGTCTCCGCGTAATGCTCCATGTGCGATCCGCTCTGGAAGATGAAGAGCAGGCCGCGCGCCTCCCACTCGCAGTCGATCGCCGTGGACCGCAGCAACTCTTCGTACAGTAGGCGCGAGCTGTTCAGCAGCGGTTGAATGGCGGCAGCCGCGGCCATCATGTCGCGCCGGTTGCAGCGCCGCGCGAAGCGGAACAGCCAGGCCCACAGCGTCGGGTCGAAGCGCGGCTTGACGTGGAACGGCGCATCGCGCGTCAGCATCGACCGCAGAGCCATGCCGATCGCGCTGGGCGTCGTCAACGGCAGGACGTGACTGGGGCAGACGTAACCGCAGTTGGCGTGCGAGGCGCCCGATCCAAACGCCCCGCGTTCGAGGATCGTCACGTCCCAGCCCGAGTGCGACAGGGAATGAGCGCAGGCCGTGCCGATGACCCCGCCGCCGATGACGATAACCCGACCGGCGCTCATACGCGGATTCCCATCCAAAACGGGTCGTTCGGGTCGAGTAGCAGCGTCGCCTCGGCGCAGACGTATGCTGACCCCGTAATGCGCGGAATGACCTTGTCGCCCTCGAGGCGCACGGCACCGGCGAAGACGCTGCCGACGATACTCTCCTGCCGCCATACCTGCCCCGCGCGCAGCTTGCCGTCGGCGAAGAGACAGGCGAGCTTGGCGCTCGTGCCGGTGCCGCACGGCGACCGGTCGTACGCCTTGCCGGGACAGAGAACGAAGTTGCGTCCGTGGTTGGCCGGGTCGCGCGGCGGGCCGAATAGCTCGATGTGATCTATTTCCTGTCCGTCATCTCCGGTAATGCCCTGTCGCGTCAGCGCCTGCCGCACGCGCCAGGTGAAATCGGTGAGACGCTCGACATTGCCGATATCAAGCTCCAATCCGTGCGTACCGACGAGGAAGAACCAGTTGCCGCCCCAGGCCACGTCGCCGGTCACCGGACCGACGCCGTCCACTTCGACGGTGACGTCCTTGGCGCGTCGATAGCTCGGCACGTTCTCCAGGGTGACTTCGCTGCCGCCGCCGTAGTCGAAAGAGACGACGCCGACGGGCGTTTCGAGCCGGTGGAAGCCGGGGCCGATGCGGCCGAGATGGGCGAGCGTCACGGCGACGCCGATGGTGCCGTGGCCGCACATGCCGATCGTGCCGACGTTGTTGAAGAAGATGACGCCGGCGGCACAGGACGGATCGACCGGCGCGCACAGCAGCGCCCCGACGATCACGTCGGAGCCGCGCGGCTCGTTGACGACGGCCGAGCGAATGGCGTCGAAGTGCGCGCGGAACAGGGAACGCCGCTCGGCCATCGAACCGCGGCCGAGGTCCGGTCCACCGGCGACGACGACGCGCGTCGGCTCACCGCCGGTGTGCGAGTCGATGACCTGGATGCGCTGCATGGTGTTAACTCAGGAAGAAAAATTAGCCACAGATGAACACAGATGAACACAGATAAAGGCCGAAGGCAAGCGAGTGCCGATTCGCCTTCGATTGTTTTATCTGTGTTTATCTGTGGCTAATTCTTATTCGGTCAGGCCCGCCTGGATCGCCAGCGCCACGCCGCCGTGCGCGGACTCGGCCTTGACTGCCGGATCGCTCAGCAGTCGGCCGACGCGCAGCACCAGCAGACGCTGCACCGGGGCCGTCGTCTCCGTCTGCGTGAAGCAGCGCTGTCCTAGCGTGTCCGGGGCGTCGGCGCGCGTGCCGATGACGACTGTGTCGTTGGCGTCCACCGACACCTCCCAGGCGAGCCAGTCGTAGATTTCTTCTTCCTGCGCGACTTGTAATTCCCACTGCAATTCGCCGCCGGGTGTGCGGACGGCGACGGGCTTCTGCTTCAGCTCGCCATGCTTGATGAAGGGAGTGAAACGCAGCGTGACCCGGCCATCGTCCGCCAGTTTCGGCACGACCTGGAGCTGGCACACCGCCTGCCCGAGTTCGGCGTCCGAAGCCCGGCCGTCCTGGTCGAGCCGAAAGCGACACTGCGACCAGGCAGGGCCGAGTAGCACCGTATTCGGGTTGCCGGCGCGCAGCTGGATGCGGCGCGGGTTGGCGCAGCTGCTTTTCTCCGAGCAGATCAGGTTGTGCAGCGCCGGCGGCGGCGAACCGCCGACCCGGCCGACGCGAAAGCCGTTCTTCGCCAGCACGGCCCTCTGGTCCGCATCGACGACCTGCTCGTTGAGCAGTTCCCAGAGTTCGCGGTTGAGTTCCCGATCGCCGACCGGGCGCTCGACGAGTGCGACGGACAGCGAGACCACGTCATCGCCGGTTGGGCCGCTGAACAGCCGCCGCGCACCCATGAGCGCGACGGCCCGTTCGGCGTCCGGCGTGAAACAGCCGGGCAGCGCTACGGAGATCAGGGCCAGCACCAAGGCCGCGCCAGGGCGCATCGCTCCCACCCTTCCGCGAAATACGGAGCATACTTGTCGGAATAAGGAGGCGGGACGATAGCGAGCGGTCGTCAGTCGGTCAATGCCGATTCCCGAGAATTGGGTGTGCCTCCCGAAATAGGCCGCGCTGGAGTTGCGGCCTGAAGGGCCGCTTCCATCAGCCCAGGCCGCGGGCCTGGGCTGCGATCTCACCGCGCCGCGTAGTACAGCACTTCCCCGTCGCGCAGCAGCGCGAACTCGGGTCGCGGCAAATCGGTGAGACGGGCGGCAGGACTCAGCCGTAGCACGCGTCGTTCGCGGAGCTGTTTCAGACCGTCGTGGAAGGCCCCGATCGACAGCGTGGAATGGAGCGGCGCGAGGGCGTTGAACAGTTCGGGCAGCGGGCAGTCGCCCTGTGCCCCACTTTCGCGACGACGGTCGAGGTAGTTGACGGCGTCGATAATCCACGGTTTGGCCGCGGTCAGCTCCGGCGGGATGGCGGGCTTGGCGTCTTCGAGAGACTTCAGCGTCGCCTCCACGCGCAACGTGAGGGCAGTCAGGCGTTGTACCCATTTCTGGGCGTCGAGGGCCAGGCGCTGATCGAGCGCCGCCAGATGGGCGCGCATGTCGTCGAGCCAGATTGGGACCGCATGTTGGTTAGCGCGCAAGGTGTCGCGCAGCTCGTGCAAGGCGTGGACCGGCGATTCCTGTGCGTGGACAAACTCGACGCCGCGCGGCGTCAGTTTGACCCAGTCGAGAACGGTCTTGCCTTTCGTCTCCGTGCGGACGACTTCGAACAGGCCGTCGCGCTTCGCCCGCGCCGCCGCCTCGCCCGCGGAACCGGTCTTGCCGGGGAAGAGACCTTCCAGCTTGCCGCTCTTGAAGAGACGGTGTTCGCCGCCGGGGTCGAGTAGCGCCTCTTTCAGCGCCGTCATCAGCGTTTCGGTGACGCGGTCCATGTCCGTAGGCTCCTTGCAGCGAACACAGTACCCGGTAAAACGGTCTGGTGTACAGAGAAGTTCGGAGTTCGGAGTTCGGAGTTCGGAGTTGAAGAAACACCGCATCCGGCGCCGAGGAACTGCGATTGCCTTCAACTCCGAACTCCGAACTTTGAACGGAGAACTGTAATGAAGCGCATCCTCAGCGGCGTGCAGCCATCCGGCAAGCTCCATCTCGGCAACTACTTCGGCGCCGTCCGCCAGCACATCGCGCTGCAGAACGAGGCCGAATGCTTCTACTTCATCGCCGATTACCACTCGCTGACGACCATCCACGACCCGGAGACGCTGCGCCAGAACACGCGCGACGTCGCCCTGGATTACCTCGCCCTCGGACTCGACCCGGAACGCGCCGTCTACTTCCGCCAGTCGGACGTGCCGGAGGTTGCCGAACTCGCCTGGATTCTCGGCACCGTGACGAACATGGGCTTGTTGGAGCGGGCCGTGTCGTACAAGGAGAAGATCGAAAAGGGCATCGACGCCAGCGTCGGCCTGTTCACGTATCCGGTGTTGATGGCGGCCGACATTCTCATCTACCGTTCGCACGTCGTCCCGGTCGGCAAGGACCAGGTGCAACATTTGGAGATGACCCAGGACATCGCTGCCCGCTTCAATCACCGTTTCGGCAGCGTCTTTCCGATCCCGAATCATCGGCTCGACAAGGAGTCGAAGGTGCCGGGCGTGGACGGTCAGAAGATGAGCAAGTCTTACGGCAACACGATCGAGATCTTCGCCGAGGGCAACCCGCTCAAGAAGACGGTCATGGGCATCGTGACCGACAGCACGACCGTCGAAGACCCGAAAGACCCGGACAAGTGCAACGTCTTCGCGCTCTATAGCCTGTTCGCGACGGAGGAGGAGAAGGCAGCGCTGGCAGCGCGCTACCGCGCCGGCGGCATGGGCTTCGGCGACGCCAAGAAGATGCTGCTGGAGAAGATCAACGCCCACTTCGGCCCGGCCCGCGAGAAGCGGAAGCAACTGGCGGCAAACCCGGATTTCGTCGAGGAAGTGCTGCGGCGTGGCGCGGCAAAGGCGCGGGCCGAGGCGCGGAAGACGATGGCGCTGGTGCGCGCGGCGGTCGGCATGAAGGCGACGCCAGTGGAAGAGTCGCGGGGGGAGGTAAAAATATAAAAAAAAAAAAAAAAAAGGGGAGCGCAAAAAAAAAAAAAAAATTGTGTGGGAGAAGTTAATATAAATAA
>JBBQPD010000035.1:0-15836 GCA_038331535.1 Gemmatales bacterium
GCGCCTGGCTGTGGGGGGCGGGGGGGGCGTCCGCCCCCCGTTATGGGACTTCCCGGGGGGGCTGCCCCCCCCCGCTCGCCAGGAGAACTTCAACCACACTCTCCTCAAAATCCTCGCCGCGCCAAACGTGTGCAGCAAGGAATGGATCATCCGCCAGTACGATCACGAGGTGCAAGGCGGCAGCGTCATCAAGCCGCTCGTAGGCGTTGCGGACGACGGCCCCGGCGACGCCTCGGTGGTGATGCCGGTGCTCGGTTCGTGGAATGGCTTCGCCGTCGGCTGCGGCCTCAACCCGCGTCTCGGCGACCTCGACCCGTACCAGATGGCCGCCCACGCCATCGACGAAGCGGTGCGCAATGTCGTCGCGGTCGGCGCCGATCCGGCGCGGATCGCGATCCTCGACAATTTCTGCTGGGGCAACACGGATCGGCCGGAAGTACTCGGCTCCCTGGTGCGCGCCGCCGAGGCATGCCGCGACGTGGCGGTGGCCTACCTCATGCCGTTCATCAGCGGCAAGGACAGCCTCAAGAACGAGTATCACTCCGGAGACCGCCACATCGTCATCCCGCCGACGCTGCTCATCAGCGCGCTCGGCCTGGTGCCCGACGTGCGCCGCTGTGTCACGATGGATCTGAAAGAGCCGGGCAACCTTCTCTATCTCATCGGCCGCACCACGCCGGAAATGGGCGGCTCGCACTATCATCTCGTTCACGGTTTGAGCGGCGGCGCGGTCGCGGCGGTGGACACGTTGCTTGCCCCGAAGCTATTTCGCCGGCTTCACAACGCGATCACGCGCGGCCTGGTGCGCTCCTGCCACGACCTGAGCGAGGGTGGCCTGGCGGTGGCGGCGGCGGAGATGGCCTTCGCGGGCGGCATCGGCGCCGATCTGACGAAGACCGGAGCGAATGGCCTGGCGGACGCCGCCGCCCTGTTCGCGGAGTCGCCGACGCGCTTTCTCGTCGAGGTGCGGGCGGACAAGGCGAGTGAGTTCGAGGCATGTTTCGGGTCAGAAGTGCCGCTGACGAAACTGGGTCAGACGGTGAAAGAGTCGCGGCTGCGCATCGTCGGGACGAACGGCGAGTGGGTGATATGGGCGGCGCTGAAGGATTTGAAGGAAGCGTGGCAGAAGCCGCTGCAGTGGTGAAGCGGCGCGTGTTTCGCCGCTTGCGGCTTCGCAGTCGCTTCCGCTAAGCCGCAAGCGGCGAATCAGGCGCGGCTTACTCGGCCGCGGGACGCAACGCCTCCGTGCGCTTCCTCAACACCTTCAAGCGTTTCTCGATGCCTTCTCGAACTTCCTTAAGCGAGCTGACGACTTCCGGCGACCGAAATCGGCTGGTTCGCGTGAGGTCGATTTCCAGCGCCTCGTGCAAGCGAACGGCCTTGTCTACCGCCGCCAATTGTTTCTCCGGCGGCAGACCGGGTTTCGGCTTGGCAGCCTCCTCATACGCCCGATCCGCCTCGTTGAAGCGCACATCATAGTCCCGCGCGTAGACCCGCTCTTCGGCGCGTTGCCAGTCCGGATTGACAACCCGTTGTCGCTGGATCAGCTCGACGCCCAGCCACGGCAGCGCCGCCAGCGGCAGCAGGGTCAGCCAGCGCCAGCCGGCCGGGCCGAAACGCTGCACGTTCAGCAGCAGCGCCGCCGCGGCACCGACGACCAGGCCGCCGCCGTGGCCGAGGGCGCTGACGTTCGCCAGCGAGCTGAACCAGCCCAGCAGCAGCAGGTTCAACCCCATGCCCCACCACCAGCGGCGGACGACGCGCCGCGGCAGATAGCGGCCATTCAGGAGCAGCCAGACGAACTCCGCGCCCAGAATGCCGCACAGCGCCCCCGACGCCCCGGCCAGGATCGTCGGCTTGTAGGCCAGGGCCACACAGCTGCCGCCCAGGCCGGAGAGGAGGTAGATCAGCAGATATCGCCAGCGGCCCCACATCTGCTCAGCGTTGCGGCCGATGGCGTAGACCCCGTACATGTTGAAGCCGAGGTGCATGAAGCCGATGTGGACGAAGCAGCAGGATAATAGCCGCCACCAGTCGCCGCGGATCAGGTCGTCCGGCGACACGTCGCCAATCTGGTGCCGGACGACGTTGACGCCCGGATTGGCGGCGCCGTTGCCGAAGGTCGAGAGGTAATCGCGCGCCGCGTTGTGCCGGCTGTGCGCCAGGTAGAGGCCGTAGGCGAACCACAAGATATTGAGCCAGAGGAGCAGGCGCGTAACGACCGGCCACTGCTGCACGCGCAGCACCGAGCGGACGATTTCGCCGCGGTCGTCGGGCTTGAGCGGTTCGCCCGCGCGCAGTCGTTGCAGCGCTTCGGGGTCGCGCAGCACCTCCTCGCCCGCCGGGCTGAGCAGGACGCCGCCGCCCGTCTCCGGCGTGCCGCCGCCCTTACGCAGCAGACCGTCGAGCCAGAGGTGTTCGACGAAGTAATGGAGTCGGTCGAGCGGAAAGCCGGACTTCTCGGCGTGCAGGCGCGGATACCAGGGCTGCGGCGCCGCGGCGGCGATCAGGCGCAGCACGACCTCCAACGGATGCATCGACTCTTCACTCATGTCCGCCATTCCTCGTGCCGCACGATTGCCGCTGGCGGCTTAGCGGCACTTGACCGCTAAGCCGCCAGCGGCAGCGAACGCGTCGCACTTACTTCGCCACCACCTCTTCCAGCCCCACGTCGATGTACTGCCCGCCCGTCGTCTGATGGCACTTCACCGCGAGCACATTTTTGCCGGCCTTCAGCGTCTTTCGCGCCTGCGCCGCGATCGGCACTGGGCCGTACTCCGAAACGTGGCCCGACACCCGCGCCGCCAGCACGCCATTGAGATAAACGTCGGCGTCCTCGTCGTGGTGTAGACGCAGCAACACCTCGCCCGCCGGCACCGCCTTCAGGTCGAACGTGCGGCGTATCCAGATGTCGTCGGTTTTCCACTCGGTCCGCACGGCGGCGCCGGGCGTGCCCTTCGTGCCGAAGCCGCCCTCGCCTTCCGCCCATTTGCTATCGTCAAAGTCTCCTTTGAACCAGTCGCCATCCGGCTTCGTGGTCGTGTAGCGCCACTTCTGGGCGGCCTTCTCCGAAGTCTCGACCAGCGTCCGCAGCTCCGGAGGCGGCCCGAACAACGCCTTATGCCAGCCGGCCGTCTCCTTCACGTCGAACTTGATGACGGCGCGGTCGTAGGTTATCAGGCCGTTGACCTCCACCTCGACGTCGGTCGTTTGCGTGTAGACAGCCGCCGACAGTCCCTTACCGATGAGCGGGTGCATACGAATCATGAGCTGGTGATAGTTCTGGCGCAGCTCCTCGGTCGTCTTGAAGGTGCGATAACCCCAGTTATCGCTGTCTTTCCAGAGATGGCCCTTGAGCGGCAGACCGAGGCCGCCGAACTCGCCGAGGACCGATACGCGGTCCGTCATCGCCGGGAACATGCCGGGACCGGGATAGTTGTGCATGTCCTTCATGTCGCCGTAGCCGCGGTCGGTCCAGCCGCTCGGTCCGTCCACCAGGCGCGTCGGGTCGTACTCTTTCACCCACTTCAAAATCTCGTTCGTGTCGTGCTGGCCCCAGCCCTCGTTGAACGGCACCCAGACGACGATGCAGGGGAAGAACGACAGGTGGTCGATCATCGCCTTCAATTCCTTGCGGAATTGTGCCTTTTCCTCGGCCGTGAACTCGGCGTCGGACGGCTGGTTGGCGCCGATGCCGTGCTTGCGGCCGGCGCCCATGGCGCTGGGCATGTCCTGCCAGACGAGCAAGCCGAGCTTGTCGCAGTGGTAATACAGGCGGGCCGGCTCAACCTTGATGTGCTTGCGCAGCATGTTGAAGCCGAGGTCTTTCAGTACCTTCAGGTCGTAAGCCATCGCCTCGTCGCTCGGCGGCGTCAGCAGGCCGTCGGGCCACCAGCCCTGATCGAGCGGCCCGATCTGGAACAGCGGCTTGCCGTTGAGCAGCAGGCGCGGAATGCCCTTGTCGTCCTTGCCGACGGCGATCTTGCGCAGGGCGAAGTAGGTAGTGACGGTCTCGCCGAACGCGCGCGCGCCGCCGAAGAGATCGCGGGACAGTTGCACGGTCACGGGGTACAGGTGCGGGTCGTCCGGGGTCCAGAGGTGCGGCTTCGGGATTTTCAGCCGGTACCGGCGACCCGTCTGGACCGTGAGTTCGGTGGCGCCCCCGACCGTCACCGTGGCCCAGACTGAGGGGTGCGGGTCGTTGATCTCGACGACGAATTCCACCTCGCCCTTGTCAATGTCCGAGGTGAACCGCACCCTCGTGACGTGCATCCCTCCCAGGACCGGCTCCATCCACACCGTCTGCCAGATGCCGGTGACGGATGTGTACCAGATGCTGTTCGGCTTGGTCACCTGCTTGCCGCGCGGCTGCGCGCCCTGGTCGCATGGATCCCAGACGCGGACGACGACTTCCTGTTTCGCCCCGTCCTTCAGGGCGTCGGTCACGTCGAAGGAGAACGGATCAAAACCACCGCGATGGGCGCCGACCTCCTTGCCGTTGACGAAGACCGTCGTCTCCCAATCGACGGCGCCGAAGTGCAGCAATACGCGCCGCCCTTTCCAGTCGGCCGGCACTTCGACTTCGCGACGATACCAGAGGTGCTGGTCCTTGCCGACTGACTTCGTCACACCAGACAGGGCCGATTCGATGGGATAAGGCACGAGGATTTGGCCATCGAACTTTTCCGGCCGCGGTGCCGATTTCGCCGCGATGGCGTAGTCCCAGAGGCCATTGAGGTTGAGCCAATCCTTACGCACCAGCTGCGGCCGGGGATACTCCTGCCACGCCGTGTCCGGCGTGACGGCCTTGCCCCAGCGCGTCATGAGCGGCGTCGGTCCCGGCTTCCATTCGGCACGCGCAGGCAGCGCACCGAAGGCCAGACTCAACGCGACGATCAGAGAGTTTCGCATCGCACGCTCCCACGGTAGTGATTTTCTTTCAATGAGACGATTGTATCGGCGCTGCGCGCAGAGGTCGAACGGCGCGCGGACCCATTCGCCTATTACATAGGCACGAATGACATTTACGAGCCGCGACCGTCAGGGCTTAAGTTTAGTCACATCTTCGCGGCGCTGGCGGCGGCCGCACCGTCCAGCATGGCTTGGAGTTGCATCCAGCCGCGCGACTACGATTCGATCGACGGACTCGCGCTGATGAACGAAGTCATGGCGGACGATGACGCCAAAGATCCGCTCCTCCAGAGTTATCAGCATTATGGGAAGCCGACATGAACCGTGGAGATGCGCTACGAACTCCGCTTGCGGCTTAGCGGTTGCCCCCGCTAAGCCGCAAGCGGCAATATGTTACCGCGGCTTCGACCACACCGGCGCCCAGCCCGTCGGCGGCGCCGGGATGCGGTAGCCGAACTTCTCGGCCCGCTCAACGCGATCGATGTATTCGATGTAATTGTCCTTCGACGGACAGCGGCCCAAAGTCAGATAGAACGCCGGGCCTGCGTTGAAACCGTACTGGTGCGAGAACGGCTCCTGCTGGTAGGGCACCACGGCGCCCGGCGCCAGGGCACGGTCGTACTCGGCCCAGTTGATGGTGATGCCCACCCCCTGCGCCCGAGTCTCCCCGGCCGATACGAACCACCACGCCAGCGTTGCCACCACCACCGTCTTCCACAGATCCTTGCGCATTGTTGTCGTTCCCTGTCCATTCCGTCCGTGCGGACGCATGCGCCGGCCGTTCCGTACGACCGGTCCTGTGCTGAAACATGCACGACGCCGCAGCGGGAAGGGCCATTTCGGCCGCTATGTTCGCGGAAAAAGGATGGCGGCAGCCGGTTGTTGTCGGTCGTGTCCCTCCCTCTTACGCCACCGGACGAGTCCCATTCCGGGGGGCTTTATTCCACGGACGACGTGCCTACAATACATTGCACCCTCGGTGGACATTCTCGCCGCCTTCACGGAGCGGAATTGTCCGCTGCCGCACGGAATGAGGGCGGCATTTCCTTCGGTCGTCGGGCCGGGGGTGGACTGAAACGCTTGAAACTCGAGAGCAGGACCATCATGACTGACGAACCACGGCCGGAAACCCAAGAGTCCGAAACCGGCGGCACCGCCGTCGCAACGCCCCCCGTAACCGAAAGCATTGACGCCGGCGCCGGCATCCCCGCCGCCGGAGAAGGCGCCCAGCCCGTCAAACTCAACCAGACCGTCGAGATGAACGACGTCGGTCCCTGCAAGAAACACATCAAAGTCACCGTGGACCGTAAGGACATCGACGCCCGCCTGGGCGAAAAGTTCAGTGAGCTTGTACACGACTCCAACGTCTCCGGCTTCCGTCCCGGCAAGGCGCCGCGCCGCATCGTCGAACAGCGCTTCCGCAAGGAAGTCTTCGATCAGGTCAAGACCGAGGTGCTGCTGGCCAGCCTGGAACAGCTCGCCGAGGAGAACGACGTCGCTCCCCTGGCCGCGCCGAACATCGACCCCGGCAAGATCGAACTGCCCAAGGAAGGCCCGCTTGTCTACGAGTTTGACGTGGAAGTCCGGCCCGAGTTCGACCTGCCCAACTACAAGGGGTTGAAGATTCGCCGGCCGGTCCACACCTTCACCCAGGACGAGATCGAGGCCGAGGAACGCCGGCTGCTGATCCCCTATGGCCAGGTTGTGCCCAAGGAGGAAGGCGACGCCCAGATCGGCGACATCCTCATTTCCGACGTGACCACGCGCCTCGGCGACCGCGTCATCAATTCCATCAAGGAAGCGACCTTCCGCATCGACAAGCAGCTCGCCTTTCGCGACGGCATCGCCGAGAAGTTCGGCGACCAGGTCAAGGGCGCCAAGGCCGGAGACACCAAGACGGTGGACATCACCCTGTCCACGTCGGTCGCCGACGCGGAGCTGCGCGGCAAGACGGTGCAGGCGACGTTCGAGGTGAAGGACGTCAAGAAGCAACTTTTGCCGGAAATGTCGCACGAGTTCCTGCATACCTTCGGCGTCCACTCGGCCGAGCAATTGCGCGAGCTGTGCGGCGTCATCCTGCAACGGCGGCTCGAATACCAGCAGCGGCAGACGGCCCGCGAGCAGGTAATGGGCCACATCGCGTCCACCGCCAAGTGGGAGTTGCCCGAAGAGCTGCTCGTTCGCCAGGCGCGCAAGGCAATGGCTCGCCGTATCATGGAGATGCAGGCCGACGGCATCTCCGAGCAAGAAATCGGCGCCCGCCGCCGCGTGCTGGAACAGAACATCCTGCGCAGCACCGAGCAGTCGCTGAAGGAACATTTCGTCCTGCAAAAGATCGCCGAGATCGAGAAGATCGACGTCAACGACGACGACATGGAAGACGAAATTGACAGGCTGGCGGCGCAGAACAACGAGACCCCGCGCCGCCTGCGCGCCCGGCTGGAGCGCGATGAAATGCTCGAAGCCCTGGCCGCCGAGATGATCGAGCGCAAGGCACTGGACCTGATCCTCGATAGCGCCGTGTACGAGGATGTTGGGCTGAGCCAGGACGAACAGCCGCCGTCTGTCGCCACCTCCGACGTGCAGGCCGTGCCCGGCGAGATGCACACGCCTGACGTGGCCGGGGAGGCCGCGCAGGCAGCGGCGGAAGCGGCGCAGGCGACCAGCGAGCCGACACCGAGCTAAATGCCATCCCGCCGCTTGCGGCTTCGCTGTTGGTGCGAAGCCGCAAGCGGCAGGACGGCTGAGCGAACCCAGGAGAGAACCATGTTTGATAGGAACGACGCCCCGACGGCCCATCCGCTGGCTCAGCGCTTCCGCGAGTACACCCGGCAGCGGCAGTACGGCACAGGCGACATTCTGCTGGATAACCGCATCATCTTTTTTGGCACGTCCGGCTCGAACGTCTGGGAACCGGTCATCACCGACCAGACCGCCAGCCTCGTGATCCAGCAGCTGCTCTATCTCCAGTACGAGAACAAGACGCAGGACATTCACTTCTACATCAACTCGCCGGGCGGGTCGGTGACGGCGACCCTGGCCATCTACGACACCATGCAGTTCCTGGAGTGCCCGATCAACACCTACTGCGTGGGCATGGCGGCGAGCGGGGCGGCGGTGCTGCTGGCGTCCGGTAGTCCCGGCAAGCGCTACTGCCTGCCCAACTCCAAGGTCATGGTCCATCAGCCCTGGAGCGGCGGCATCGGCGGGCAGGCGTCCGACGTCGAGATCGAGATGAAGGAAATGCTCAAGATGAAGAAGGTTCTCAACGAAATCCTGGCGCTGCACACCAAGAAACCGATCGAGCAGATCGAGGCCGAGACCGAGCGCAACCGCTACTTCACCGCCAACGAGGCCAAGGATTTCGGCCTGGTGGACGAGGTGCTGTCCCGTCTGAAAGACACGAAATAACCCGTTCGTGTTTGCCGCTTGCGGCTTAGCGGCGTGGTTCGCTAAGCCGCAAGCGGCAAAACCGCTACGGGACATCCACGATTCACGATCCACGATCCACTATCGATCAACGTCCCCGCCCCTCCTGCCGATGTTAAGCGCGGGAGACGGGCCGGACTGGAGAATCTGCCATGTCCCCGATCCCAATTGTCGTGGAGCGCAGCGGCCGTGAGGAACGCGCCTACGACATTTACAGTCGGCTGCTGAAGGACCGTATCATCTTCCTCCAGGGCGAGGTCGAGGACTACAGCGCCAACCTCATCGTCGCCCAGCTGCTCTTCCTGCAGTTCGACGATCCAAAGTCGGACATTCACCTGTACATCAACTCGCCCGGCGGGTCGGTGACGGCGGGGATGAGCATCTTCGACACGATGAAATACGTCACCTGCGACGTGTCTACCTACTGCATCGGCATGTGCGCCAGCATGGCCGCGACGCTCCTGGCCGCCGGCACCAAGGGCAAGCGCAACGTGCTGCCGCACGCGGAGGTCATGATCCACCAGGTGCTCGGCGGCGCCCGCGGCCCGGCCACCGATATCGAGATTCGCACACGGCACCTGCTGCGCACGAAGAAGATCATGAACGAGATCCTGGCTAAACTGACCGGCCAGCCGCTCGAACGGGTTGAACGCGATACGGACCGCGACAATTACATGACCGCGCAGGAGGCCAAGGACTACGGCCTGGTCGATAACGTGCTGGAGCGGCTGCCGCCAGGCCACGGCCAGCCGCGGCCGGCGAGTGGCTGACGCCTCTGTCGCCGCTTGCGGCTTAGCGGAACGACCCCTGCGAAACCGCAAGCGGTACTCGAAGGATGCACCCCATGCGCTTCCCCCTGGCAATACTGCTGGCCGCGGCTACCTGCGCCGCGGCCACGGGTTGCCGGAGCAGTAGTCAGGCCGTCGAAGCAGAGCTGCGCAAGCGCGAGAACGACGTGCGCGAGTTGCGCGAGGAACTCGACCATTGTGAGGCGTACAATCGCGCGCTGCAGCTGGACCTGCGCGCCACGCGCGGCGAGCCGATTGGCCTGGTGACGCCGGACGGTCCTGGCCCGGCCTTCCCGGTGCGCTCGCTCACCCTGGGACGGCAGACCGGCGGGCGCGAGCTGGACGGCAGTGCCGGCGACGGCGCCTTGCAAGTGGTGCTGGAGCCGCGCGATGCCGAAGGGCAATCGATCAAGGTACCGAACGCTTCCGCCATCATCCAGGCCGTCGAAATCGCGCCGGACGGGCTGAAACGTCCCCTCTCAACCTGGGAAATTCCCCCCGAACAACTCCGCAATCACTGGCGCACCGGCCTCTTGACGACCGGGTACGTCCTGGTGCTGCCGTGGAAAGAGCTGCCCACGACTGAGAAACTGCGCGTCGTCGTCATGCTGCGGCTGCTGGACGGCCGGGCTTTCGAGGCCGACAAAGACGTGACGATTCGTATCCCGGCGAAGCGGCGCATGCCGCCCGCGACACCGTCCGAGGCAACTCCCGCAGACGGCCCGCTGCTGCCGGCCCCGCGCTTGCTGGACCCCGCGAATCCGACGGCGCACGACAAGGCGAAGGCGGCGCCTCCGCAGTTGGTAGCGCGCAAGGCGTGGTGGTACGTCCCAATTCCGAAACCGGCTGAACCACCCGCAGCCATCGGGACGCCGCGAGCCGTGCCGTAGGATCGTGTTTTCGTTTCGCGCGGACCGTAACTCAGGCCATCATCCGAATCGCCACGATCGTCGCACCGGCGATCACGGTCATCCCGAACAGCGTCACGCCGATCATCGTCAGCCAGATTCCCACTTCGGAGGGTTCGACCTCCGTTTCCGCCAGCACCTTTGCCAGTTCCGCTTCGACAGCGCGGCGCAGCGACGAGTCCGGCGGATCCCAGCGCAGCGTGACGTGGCGCATGCGTGCGAACGATTCCAACTCCAGCACGGCCGCCTGTTGCAGCAGCGCGAGCACCGTCACGCCAGGCTTAGGAGGTGCGATCTGGATCGCTTCTCTGCCGTCTGACTCCATCGGACCCGCCGGCTCGACGCCGAAAACGATCAGGTTGCCGGAGCGCGCCGGATCGAGACCCATCTGCTCGCACACCTGGACCAGGCAGCGCCGCACCAAGCCGGGATCGGCGTTGTAGACGGCCGTAAGGTGGCGTTGCGTCCGAAAGACGAGGACGGCGACCGCCACGATGACGAGGAAGTACAGCACCGAGAGGAAGACCCAGAATTGCCACGCGCCTTCGCCCGCTCCGCCCGGCCGCTCGCCGAGCAACCAGAACAGCCGCCAGCGCTCATTGAGACTGCTGAGAATCCCGGGGCCGCCGAAGAGGAGGAATCCCGACGCGGCGAACAGGACGCCGATGAAATCGGTCACCCCCGACACCATCACGGGATGGCGCCGGCGGTTGAGAGATCCCAGGACGAACAGGTAGATGGAGAACGGCAGGAGAAACGCCAGAAGGATCAACGACGGGGCCTCTCGCGGTGGAGACTCGGTGGCGCGCACGCAGGGTTCGCTGGCCATTCTACGCCGACCGGCGGGCGCGGGTCAACCGCCGATCTGCCCTCATCCCGTCCGCTTCGCCGAGCGGGAGGCCGTGACCTCATCCGCGAGGAAACGGCCGACCTGCTCCTTCCACGCCGCCGGCCGCTGTTCCACGAAGGAGTCGTGGCCCACCCCCTCGAAGACGAACAGCCGCTTCCAACCCGCGAGATTGCGATAGACCCGTGCGATGTGGCGGCTGGTCACGCGCGGGTCAGCGGAGCCGTGCAGTAACAGCACAGGACAGGTGGCGGCAGCGGCGTAGTTGGCGGGGTTGTGCTCGAAGGCGTTGAAACCGTTCTGTACGCCGCCCCAGAACATCAGCAAGTGCGCGCCCGGCGTGGCCGGCAGCCCCATCGCGGAGAAACGGGCCTGCACCGTCGTCAGCAGTCGGTCGAAGGGACTCTCCAGGATGGCGGCATCGACGACGATGTTGCGGGCCGCGAACGCGCGCAGCGCGGCGGCGGCTCCCATCGACTGGCCGAACAGGATCAATCGGCGCCCGGGCCAGCGCTGGCGGGCGTAGTCCGCCGCGCGCGCGACATCGTCTCCTTCGTGATAGCCGATCGTCGTCGTTTCGCCTTTGGAACCGCCGCAGCCGGGAAAATCGACGAGCAAACAGGAGTAACCGAGTTCGTGAAACGCCTGAGCCTCGACGAGCAGGTCGGCCTTGCAGCGGGCGTATCCGTGGAACAGCAGGACCAGGCCGCGGTCGCCAGGGTTCGGAATATACCACGCCTCTAGCGTGTAACGGCCGCCGGCGAGAGAAAGCGTTTCGTAGTCGAGGCCGGCGTCGGCCGGCGTGACGTCGCGTTGCGGACGTGTCACCAGCACGCCCCAGAACACCGCCGAGAGTTTGCCGAGGAGCGACAGCTCTTCCGGCCGGGCGGTACGACTACCGCTGGGCGCGAAGTGGGTCATGGCGCGGGCGTGGCGATAGGCCAGAACATTGAGCAGCAAGAAGCCCAGGAGGAGCGAGAGACTAACCCAGACTCCAGGATGCGACACGAGGAAACGGACCGCCGTCGACATGTCTGCCCCCTCCTTGTGCCGAATGCCGCGAACAGCGGGACGAAGGCTCCCGCGAAGTGAGCGATTGCTATCATGTCCAGTGTACGCGAGCGCTCGCGGCGATTACCAGATCAACTGGCGGAGATGCCATTGCGACAAAGTACCCTCTTCCCCCGCGGCCGTTCGTATGGCAAACTAGAGTCAGTGCTGCGCCCCTAAACCCGTGGGAACCTACGATGCGTCTTCTCACGTACAACATTCACAAGGGCATCGGCGGCGCCGACCGGCGCTACCGTCTCGAGCGCGTCCTCCAGGTGATCGAAGCGGAAGAGCCTGATTTTGTCTGCCTCCAGGAGGTGGACCGCAATGTGCGCCGCAGCGGCTACGACGACCAGCCATCGCTACTTGCCGAGCGCCTCCGTTCCGAAGCCCACCTCTTTCAGCTCAACGTGCATATCCGCGAGGGCGGCTACGGCAACTTGCTGCTCTCGCGCTGGCCGATCCTGAGCAAACATCAGGTGTCGTTGCGCCTCGACAAGAAGAAGCCGCGCGGCGCCCAGATGGCCGTGGTCGATACGCCGGAAGGGGCGCTGCACCTGGTCAACTGGCACCTCGGACTGCGCGAGAAGGAGCGGCGCTGGCAGGCGGATCACCTGCTCGGCCACGCCCTGTTCCGCGAGTCCGGGCATCTGCCGACGCTGATCGTCGGCGACTACAACGACTGGCGAAACGTCCTCGGCGGTCACAGTTTCCTCGGCCACGGTTTCAGTCAGGCGACCGACCCGGTGGCGCAGTTCCGTTCTTTCCCCGCCTTCTGGCCGATGGCCGCGCTCGACAAAGTCTACCACCGTGGCGCGCTCAAGGTAAAGGAGGCGCGCGTCGTCAATCACCGCCTCTCGCGCCGCGCCTCCGACCACCTGCCGCTCGTCGTCGATTTCCATCTCGACAAGCACCCGCCGAAACACCACGCGCACACACACAGAGGGTGACAGGGTGACAAGGTGACGGGGTGACGGGGTGACAGGGTGACAAGGCCATTCTTTGTCACCTTGTCACCCTGTCACCTTGTCATTGGACGAAGGGAGGCCTGGTGCGCGTCGACGTGGCGGGACACGAGCTAACACTGTTCGTCGAAATCGGGCCGCTGTTGGCGGCGATGGTCAATGACATCGCCGCCGCCCGCACGCGCGTCTGGCTGGAAACGTACATCTTTCTCGACGACTTCGTCGGGCGGACCATCGCCGACGCCCTCAAGGAGAAGGCACGCGCCGGCGTCGAGGTGCGTCTTCTCTACGACGCCATCGGCAGCCAGCGGACCCCCTCCGCCTTCTTCCAGGAAATGAAGGACGCCGGGGTCGAAGTCCACGTCTTCCACTCGTTCTGGGAGGCGTTCTGGCGTTTCTCGTTCCTGCGCCTGCTGAACCGCCGCGACCATCGCAAACTGCTGGTGGTCGATGACGGCGTGGCCTATTTCGGCGGCATGAACGTCGCGGACCCCGGCCGGGCCTTATCATTCGACCGGCCGGAAACGCTGCCGCGTTCGGCCGGCTGGCGCGACGTCCACGTTCGGCTCGTCGGGCCGCAGCAAGGGGAAGTCGCCGAGAGCTTCGACCGCTCCTGGCGTGCGGCGCACGGCGAAACGGTCGCGCATCGGCCGCGCGCCTACCGCCAGGGACTGCTGGTACACGACGGCGAGACCATCCAGTTCTTCGACAGCGGACCCGGCCGTCGGCGGACGCGCGCCGCCCGCGTGTTCACCCGGCTCATCAAGTCGGCACGGCAGTCGATCACGCTATCCATGGCGTACTTCCTGCCGGTCGGCCCGGTGCTGGCGGCGCTGCTGCGAGCGCCGCGGCGCGACGTGCGCGTGCGCGTGGTAAGCCCCGGCGACAGCGACGTTCCGCTGGTGCAGTGCGCCACGCGCCACCTCTACAACTGGCTGTTGCGGCGGCGCGTGCGCATCTACGAGCGGCAGGGCCACATGCTGCACAGCAAGGTCATGGTCGTGGACGACGAATGGTCGGTGGTCGGCTCCTGCAACCTCGACGCTCGCAGCCTGTACATCAATCATGAGTTCCTCGCCGTCATTCACTCGCCGCGGCTGGCGCGGGCGCTGCATGAGATCGTGGACGGCGAGATCGCACTCAGTGCCCGCATTTCGTTCAAGGCATACCGCGCACGCGGCTGGTGGCGGCGGCTGCTCGATCGCCTGGCGTGGACGCTGCGCTGGTGGTTGTAATCGGGCGGCTGATAGAATGGGCGGAGTCGCTCGTGAGGGAATCGTGATGCCAAGTCCGTTTCCGGGAATGGACCCTTATCTGGAAAATCCGGCCCTGTGGCCGGACGTCCATCACGAGCTGATCTCCGTGATTCGCGCGTCCTTGAATCAACAGCTCGGACCCAAGTACCTCGTCCGCATCGAGGAGCGCCTTTACCTGTGCGACGAGACCGATCCCGGACGCTCCGTCATCATCCCCGACTTGCGCGTGGCCCGTCCGTCGGGGAGTGGACGACAACCCCACCAGCCCTCCAGCACGGCGGGACTCGCCATTGTAGAACCGCTCGTGATGGTGACTCTTCTGGACGACGACATCCATGAGCCTCGGCTGGAAATACTGGACAGCGAATCGCGCCGGGTCGTGACGGTCCTCGAAATCCTCAGTCCGACGAACAAAGTCGCCGGTTCGCGCGGCCGTGAGAGCTACCGGGAAAAGCGCGTTGAGATTCTGCACTCACCGACCCATCTCATAGAGATCGACCTGTTGCGTGCCGGAGTGTCCTTCGTAACCCGAACTCGCCTGCCGCCCTGCGACTACTTCGTCCACGTCTCCCGGCGCCAATCCCGGCCGAAAGGCCAAGTCTGGCCGATTCCGTTGCAAAAGCCGCTTCCGGTGATCGCGATCCCGTTGCAGCCCAAGGATGCCGACGCGAAACTGGACCTCCAGGAAGCCCTCGACACGGCCTACGACCGAGCGCGTTACGGCGCGCTGATCGACTATCGTGCTGACCCGGTGCCGCCGCTACAAGATGAGACAGCGGTGTGGGCCGCCGAGTTGCTCACGAACAAGGGCTTGCGGAAAGTTCAGCCGCGGCGACGAGGGAGCAAGCGCTGAGTGTTGAAATTGCAGCTAGCCGGCTCTTATCCAACGATCACTCACTCGTGCCACCGCCGCCGCCGGCGCCACGATGCCCAGCACTTGCACCCACTGTGTCAGTGCCAGCGGCGTCACCTGGAAGAAGTCCGCGGTCACGGGGACGTACATCACCAGTAGATAGGTCAGCACCGCCGCGGCCGCCAGCCAGCGCAGGCGTCGATCCATTGTCCCCTCTTTTTCGCTGTCGCCCAGCACGCGCAGCAGCGCATCCAGCCCCAGCAGAATCAGCGTCGTCAGCAGATAGGTCCGCTGCGTCCCCTCGCCATCGACACGCCAAACGTGCCTCGCCAGCAACGCCACGACCACGCCTGCGCTGCCGATCACCGCGCCCGCTCTCAGCGCGAACACGCCGATCTCACGCACGAAACTGCCCCGACTCGCCGCGGCTCCTCCACGTCCAAACATAATGAACAGCGCCGGCACGCCGATGGTCAGGGCGTTAAGCAACGTCACCTGCTGCGGCAACAACACGCGCAGCGGCAACCCAAGTGCCGTCAGCGACGCCACCCAGAGGATCGCCATGTAGACGTTTTTCAGCAGGAAGAGCTTGCCGGCGCGGCCCAGGTTACGAAGGATCGTGCGCCCCTCCTCCAGTGTCTGCGGCAGCAGCCGGAAATCGTTCGTCTCCAGCACCAGTCCCGAGACGGTCTTGCTCGCGCCGCTACCGTCGCCCATGGCCACTCCCAGATGGGCGGTTTTGATCGGCAGAACGTCGTTGACACCGTCGCCGACCATCGCCACGCGCCGGCCCAGCGTCTTGAGCGTGGCGATGACCTCGACCTTCTGC
>JBBQPD010000036.1:0-15825 GCA_038331535.1 Gemmatales bacterium
CCAACGCTCCGGTTGATTATTCCGCGCCGCGACCGGCTGGGCGCGTTGGCGCGACAACCGCTCCCTGACGGTCGCGGCTCGTGGAACTCAAGCAAGAAACGACGACTACTTCTTCGGTTCGGGCGTTTTCTCCACGACGAGTTTCACCTCGTCGGTCTTGAGCAGCTTGGCGACCTCGGACAAGAGGATTTGGGCGTTCTTGCCGTTCGGCGTGCAACCGGGCACGACGCGCGCGATGCGGCCGCCCTTCTCGATCAGGATATTCGTCGGCATGGCCGTCGTGTCGAACGTCGCCCACAGTTCGCCCTTGGGGTCCGATAGCCAGAGGAACTTGAGGTCTTTCTTGACGGCGTACTGGCTGGCCGATTCCGGCTTCTCGCGGAAGACGGCGACGGTCTTCAGCCCCTTGGTGTTGTAAGCCGCCTGAAGCTGCTTGAAGTACGGCAGCTCGGCGTCGCACCCGGTGCAGGCGCAGGTAAGGCGGAGGAGGACCGGTCCCTCGCTCGCCAGTTTTTCCAGATCGACGGTCTGCTTGCCGTCGGGCGATTGCAGCACGATCTTGGGGGCCATCTTCGGCTTTTCCTCGGACCGAGCGGTCCCGGCGAGGAAGGCGAGGGCGAGGGCGGCGGTGAAGAGACGACGCATGAACGACCTCCGCGAGTCAGGTGGGATCGAAGCCGCCGGCCCCGCACGCTGCGCACGAGGTCGGGGAACGGGCAGACCAGGGAAGTGTACCGCGGTCGGCGCGCGAAGCCAAGTATAAAGCGGGTCGTGTTCCATGTGCCGCTTGCGGCTTAGCGGCGCAGAACCGCTAAGCCGCAAGCGGCAAACGGAGACATTTCCCACAATTCCACGCCATTTTCTTGGACATCTCACGCCTCACCCGCTATTCTCATGCCCTCGGAGGACTCCTTGCGCTGACGAATCCTGGTTCGCAAACCGGGACCAGCCGTTGGTTCTGCCGTGATAAGAGGCCCATCGCCATGTCCATCGAATGGTACGAGAAGCACAGCAAAGACGTTACCAACGCCTTGAACAAGGCGAAGAAGTCGCCGAAAGAAGAGGCCGTTTCCTGCACGGTCGTGAAAATGAGCGATGGGACGCACCTGCTCTGCGCGAACGTCGCCGCGGGCAAGGCGGCGGCGCTCGTCAAGGAGGCCAAAAGCCACGGCGGCAAGGTGGTCAGTTCCGGCAGCCTGTACAACGGCGAAGACGGCATCACGTTCGCCGTCTCGGAAGGTAGCTCGGCGGTCAAGAAACAGTTCTCCGATGCCGCCCTCGAAGCCACCGGCAAGGCGCTCGCCGTGACGATCCTCGCCGACGGACAGCCGCCGGCGCCAGCTGCGGAAGCGGCGCCGGCCGCCGCCCCCGACCTGGCGGCCGAATTCAAGGATCGCGCCAGGCGCGTCGTCGCCGCTGTCAAGCTGGCTGACAAGGGAGTGCAGGCGACCGTGCAACCGCTGCTCGTCCAGGCGCTCGCCCTGGGCAAGGAAAGCCGCTTCTCCGAGGCCGACGCGCTCCTCGGGCAGGCCGAGCAAAGCCTGTCGGTTCCCGCCGCGCCGCCGGCGCCGCAACCGGTAAGCGAACCGGCGCCGCCGGCCCCGCCTGCGCCGCCCGGCGACCGGGAGCAGCTCACGGGGCGGCTCAAGACGCTCAAGCCGCGCTACCTCGAAGTGCTCAAGACCGAACCGCCGAACAAGGCCGTCCTCGAAAAGGCGATGGTCACCGTCGTGCAGACGGCCAAGGAAGGCAACTTCCCCAAGGCGCTGAAGATTCTCGACGGGTTGGAGAAGGCGGTGGACCGTGCCGCAGCGCCGGCGGTGGAGCGCCCCCCAGTGCCTGCGGCGGAACCTACCCCAGAGCCAGCGGTCGCTGCGACCGCTTTCTCCAAAAGTCGAGAGCGCTGGCTGGAGGCGCGTGAAACCGCCGGCAAGGGCATGTCGGCCCTTCAGGCCGCGCTGCGCAACGATCCCGACCCGCGCTATCAACGACTCGGCGACATGGGGTTGAACGGCATCAGCGGCCGTGTGCAAGTCGGCCTGGAAATCGCCCTGCGCGAGTACGAAGCGAATCCCGCCTCGGTCGGCAAGGCACGGCAGGCGGTCGTCGCTTTCCGCAAGTTCATCACCGAGGATCCCGCGATCGAGCTGTGCGACGCGAACCCTTATAAAGTCACCGTCGGCCTGCGCGCCATCCTGCTGCCCGCACTCAACGAGCTGGAAAAGGCCCTCGTCGGATAAGATGTCGTTTCAAAACCCTTGTAGGGTAAGCTTTAGCTTGCCCCATTGCGGGCAAGCTAAAGCTTACCCTACGTTTTGAAACCACGGATAATCGTCCCTGCCCGGAGTCGGATCATGCAAACGGAAACGAGAGAAACGTGGTTCCGGCAATTGTGCAACGCGGTCCACTACGCCTGGACTGGGCCCGCCGCCGCTCCGACTGAGGAAGAGCGCGCCGCCCTCCGGAAGCGGAAGGCGGAGTTGGAAGGCCGGCTCGAAAGCATCCAGATGCCGGACTCCGCGCCGGACGAGGTGCGGACGGCGATCAAGGAATACGAAGCCTCGCTGTACGCGGGTATCAAAGAGGCGGACGACGACGACGAGCTTGACGATATCGAGGAGGCGATCGACGAGCTGCCGGACGAGATCGAGCGAGCGATCAACGCGGCACTGCTCCAGGAACTGAGCACCTACGAAGAAGAGGAAGAGCCTACTGGAACCGCGCCGCGCGTCTCGCCGGACGACCTGTCGGAGTACGGCGTGGCCGAGGGAACGCTGGCCGAGCGCGTCGATGCGATCCGCGCGGAGGTCGACAAAATCTACAACCCCGCCGCCCTTCCCGTGGAGCTGACGCACGCCTCCGACGCCGAAAAAGACGAGCTGGCGAATCAGCGCCAGAGCATCCGCGACTTGCTGGAGTCCGGCGGGTTGACCATCGACCTCGTCAAGAAGGCCGCGATCCAGAAGGTGGCCCTCGCCGCCGAGCGTGCCGGGGTGGAGGGCGCGATCAAGTTTCGGCACCGGGAGGCGGACGAGCTTCGCAACGACCCGCAGATGACCGCGGTCGTCGCCGAGGCGAAGGAGAGCGAGCTAGTGGCGTTGGTGGCCGCGCGGAAAAAAGTGACCGACGCGCTGGCCGCTGTGCCGTTGACCGACGAAGTGCTCGAGAGGGCTACCGCGCTGGTGTCCGAGGTGCGGACCGTGCGCAAGGCCGCGGGCGCCGCGGTGCGATTGCGCCTGGAGAACGAAGCGGCCGCGATCCTGGCCGATGCGCGGATGAACCCCGATCCCGCCGTGGATGGGCTGGAGGACGTGGCGCGGGCCAAACGCTTGATCCGCGAGGTGCTGCACCCGGCCGAGCTGCGCAACGAGGTCATCGAGACCGGCCGTGCCATGTTGCGGAGCGTTCTGGAGCCTGCTCTCAAGAAAGCCCGCGAGACCGACCGCACGCTGCGGATGCAGGTGGACGATCTGCTCAACGACTTCTACATGACGGCGAAGCTGGCCGACGCCGCCGAAGACGACCTGAAGCCGATCGCGGACGCACGTCTCGAAGTGACGAAGGCTTTGAACAAACCGACGCCGACCGCCGCCGACGTGCAGCTGGTCGAAGCAACGCACCTGCCGGCCGTCGAGACCGCGTACAACCTCGCAGCCAAGGCGATAACGCAGCGGAAGAAAGATGCCGAGAAGCTCCTCAAGGAGATCGACGCGGACGGAGAGTTCAGCAAGAGTCCCGAGGGGTCGCTGCCCAAACAGATCGCGGAACTCAACAAGGCCCGCAAGAAGATGCGGGACACGCTCACGACGGCGCCCTTGACGGACGAGTCGATCGAGCAAGGCACGAAGGATCGGGACGAGCTGAAAAAACTGTACGAGAAGGTCAACAAGTCGATCGAGGCCATGGGCGGAGCGGCCAGCATCAAGCAGCTGGCGACCGCCGCCGGCTCGCGGGAGAACGTCGAGGCGCTCTATGAGTCGTTCGCACCCGAAAATGCCACGAAGTTCAAGACCCTCCTCGCCGACCTGGGCGGGAAGGAACCGGTCAAAAAGATACTCGCCGCCTTCCCGGAATCGGCGGACCTGAAACAGGTTCACGACACCTTCGGCGGCGCGAAGTGCATGGGGGAGTTGCTCGAGACCGGCTGCGGCGGCAACGCGGCCACGCTGAAAGCGCTGGCCGACACGCTCCCGGACGAGGCCGATCAGAAGCAGCTCGCCGACCTGATCAAGAACGGCGGCTTTGCCGCCAAGCCGGAGATTTTGGGGAACGTCGTCAAGACCGCGCTGACGGCCAACCCCACGAAGGGGAAGGCGCTGCTCAAGAACCTGGCCACGACGTTCGCCGAGGAGAAGGATCAGAAGGCGCTGGCCCAGATGCTGGGAGAGGGCGGGTTGGACTCCAATCCGACCCTCCTCGCCACGCTGCTGCAACAGGGCTGCGACGGCGATCCCGCCAACCTCAAGAAGATCACCGACGCCTTTCCCGCGGAAGGAACGACCGCGGCCACGGACCGAGCCAAGTTCAAGGCGATCGTCACCACGGGAGGACTGGCCGATAATCCGCTCGTGTTCAGTCATCTGCTCAAGACCGGGTGCGGCGGCGACGGTGCGAAACTGAAACAGTTCGCCCTGACCCTCGGGGACGATGCGAACAAGGCCAGGAAGCTGAAATCCCTGCTCACCACGGGCGGGATGGGCGGCGGCACGGGCGAGAGCAAGGCCACCCTGGGGCAGGTTCTCAGGGACGGCTTCACCGACCCGAACGACGGCGCCTTCCGCCCGGAGAAGCTGCTGGCATTGCACGACACTTTCGCCGCCCCGCCGCCGGGACTCGCGCAGATGAAAAACATCTTCGACGGCTTCAACAGCGGTAGCGCACCCAAGAAGGAAGCGGGCAAGAAGTTCGCCAACGTCCTCGGCCACATGACGGCGCGAGTGCCGGGCACTCCGCCCCCGGTGCCGGACAACTACGAGATCACCGCTCTGAAGGCGACTTTTTACAACCGGCTCGACGCCAAGGCGCGCAGTGGGAACCCTTCCCAGGTCGTGCGCCAGCGGCGCTTGACCAAGCTGATCTGCAACGCCGGCACGTTCGAGGTTGCGACGATGCCCGACCCGCTGCCGACGCCGGATGGGCTGCCGCCCGCCACCGCCGCCGAGGCTTCTCAGACGGCGCAGGACGAAGGAGAAGCGGCCCAACTCGCCGCCGACGAGGCCGCGAAGGGGCCCAAGGGCAATCCACGCCTGACGACCGCGGCGACGGAGACGGGCAAGGCCGCGACTGAAGCCAAGACGGCCGCCGCGAAGACGCTGGCGGTGCAGGTCCAGGCGAACACGGTCCGAGAGAAAACGGAGCTGCTCACGGACGCGCAGGGCAGACTCCAGCGTGCGACCAGGGAGCGCGGCCCGCTCCTGGACCGGAAACAGGAATTGCTCCAGGAAAAGAGCAATCTATGGAACCAGATCAACCCGCTGACAGCGGACATCGACAATCTTAAGCTCGATAAACAGGATCACCTGAAGACGCCTAACAGATTTCGCAACCAGGATTGGTACGATCGGTTCGATGAAATCGACCTGGAACTCAACACGAACTTGAACGCCCGTACGAAGCTGTTCACCAAATTGAACAAAACGAAGGACGACCTGGATGATGTGTTCAACGACATCCAGGCCAAGGAAAACGAAATCGCCAATAACCGAATCGCCGTCGATGACGCGTACCTGGACAATATCGCCGATCTGAACAACGCGGCCAACGCGGCCTACTTGGAAGAGCAAGACCTGCGCACCGCCTGGTCGAACGCCGACACGGCGGCTGGGAAGGCTGAGCAGGCGGCAAAACAGCTCGAACAGGCCCGCGACCTCTCGCGCAAGGCGGCCGACTTGGCGCCGGAAGACACCAAGCTCGCCGAAAAAGCCAACGAGGACGAACAGGCGGCCGGCAGTGCCCGCTCGGCAGCCGACGCCGCCCGCAAAGCCGCCAACGGCGCTCGCGCGGCGGCCAAGGCCGTCGCCCTGCGCGACATCGGCGAGGTTGACATGGCACACATTTGCGGCCGCCACAAACGCGACCTGTTCTCGTTCCAGGATCCGATCCTGGCCGCGCCCAACGCCCCGATCGAGAAGCAGAAACCGACGACGCTGTTCCCCGACGGCTACACGGATGCCGACGTGGCGGCCTGTGTGGACGAGGCTCTGGACCAGTTATTCCAGCGCGGCACCGTCCCCAAGCTCGATCAATTCGTTGCCCAACTCCACCCCCCGAATCCGAACGCCTCGCCGTTCTTGAACGGGGACGTCTTTCTGCCGACACAGCGTGTGCTCGTCCGGATTGGGTTGGAGCTGCGCGGCGACAAGCTCGAAATCACGCAGTTTTACGTCTTGCCCGACGGGCCGCCGCCGGCTCCCCCCGAGTTCGAAACGCTGGAATTCCACGAGATGCACGCGCTCAAGAATGCACTCGGTCAGTAGTGAGGCCGCGGAGGCAGCACCACACTCCACAGGAGAGCACCGTGATCGTCACCTTCGAGATCGACCTCCCCGACGGCCGTTCGTTCACCGAGGACGAGCTGGAGCAGGGCTCCGAGGCCGTGCGCGGAGAAATCGCGGCCGCGCGCAGCCCTTACGGCACGTTGAGCTTCCGCGACCCGAAGCGCGAGGTGGAAGCGGGCTTTTACGACACGCTCGAATACCTCGTCGTCAACCTCTGCCTGGCCGCGGTGCCGAAACTCCGCGCGGGAACGGAGGTGGCGGTGGACTACTACTCCTCGCCGGGGAAGATGCGCTTGAAGCCCGAGGGCGACGACGTCGTCGTCCTCGAAGGCGAGAAGGAGCGGGGACGCTTCCCGCGCGACGCGCTGATCCCCGCCCTGGCGGACTGCGGCAAACGCTACGCGCAATTGATGAGCCGAATCCACGGCGACAACCCCGCGCAGGCGCTCCGCATCGCCCTCGTCAATTCCGCGCTCGCCGGGTCTCAGCCTGAAAACCGCGACCCGTCTTGAAGGACGGGCCTCTTACCGCTGCGCGGTCAAGGCCCATGAATGGGCCTCAACACAATAACCGGAATGCACTCGGAACCGGGCGCATTCCCGCGGCCGCTCCCACGTCCTGCTACAATGCATTTCGTAATAGACCGCAACAGTTGGGCGATGAGAGCGCGTCATGTATCCGCTCATTTTCGATTTCGATGTCGTCGTCGTCGGCGCCGGCCACGCCGGCGTCGAGGCGGCGCTGGCCGCCGCCCGGATGGGGCTGCGCACCGCGCTGCTGACCATGAACGCCGACGCCGTCGCGGCGATGAGCTGCAACCCGGCCATCGGCGGCGTCGCCAAGGGACAGATCGTTCGCGAGATCGACGCCCTCGGCGGGGAAATGGGCAAGTGCATCGACGCCAGCGCGATCCAGTTCCGCATGTTGAATCGCACCAAAGGCCCGGCCATGCACTCGCCGCGCGCCCAGGCGGACAAGAAGCTCTACCAGTTCACGATGAAGCACATCGTCGAGGCGCAGCCTAACCTGACGCTGCGCCAGGAGATCGTGGAAGGGTTGGAGATCGCCGCTTGCGGCTTAGCGGGCGACTCCGCGAAGCCGCAAGCGGCGATCGTCACGGGCGTGGTCGCCGCCGGCGGGACGCTGTACCGCGCCCGCGCCGTGGTGCTAACCACCGGCACGTTCCTCAAGGCGATCATGCACACCGGCGAGGCGAAGGCGCGCGGCGGCCGCGCCGGCGACGGCGCCGCCGAGGCGCTCAGCGATAGCCTCGCCTCGTGCGGCTTTCAGCTCGCCCGCTTCAAGACCGGGACGCCCTGCCGTCTGAACGGCCGCACCATCGACTTCGCCAAGTGTGAGCCGCAACCGGGCGACGACGAGCCGCGGCCATTCAGCTTTGCCACCGAGCGGATCGCCCAGGCGCAGATGATGTGCCACATCACTTATACCAATGAGGCGGTCCACGATCTCATCCGCGCCAACCTCCACCGCGCCCCCATGTACAGCGGCCAGATTCAGGGCCGCGGGCCGCGCTACTGTCCGTCCATCGAAGACAAGGTGGTTCGTTTCGCCGACAAGGACCGGCACCAGATCTTCCTCGAGCCGGAGGGGCGCAACACGCTCGAATACTACTGCAACGGCATCAGCACCAGCCTGCCGAAAGACGTGCAGCAGGCGATGCTCAGTAAAATCCCCGGCCTGGAGAAGGCGGAGATTCTGCGCTGGGGTTACGCAGTCGAGTACGACTTCGCACCGCCGACCCAGCTCCTACCGACGCTCGAAACCAAGTATGTCGCCGGGCTGTACTTCGCCGGCCAGATCAACGGCACGACCGGCTACGAAGAAGCCGCGGCTCAGGGTCTGATGGCCGGCGCGAACGCGGCGTTGAAGATCAAGGGCGAGGCGCCGTTGATCCTCGACCGCAGTCAGGCCTATATCGGCGTGCTGCTCGACGACCTGGTGACCAAGGGCGTCGATGAGCCGTATCGCATGTTCACGAGCCGGGCCGAGTATCGGCTCCTGCTGCGCCACGACAACGCCGACCGCCGGCTGACGCCGCTCGGCCGCCGCATCGGACTGGTGGCCGACGCGGCATGGGAACGATTCGAGAAGAAAGAGCGAGCCATCGTGGAGCTGACGGAGTTCTTGCGAAGCCACCGCTACCAGGGCGATTCCCTGGAGCAGCGGCTGCGGCGGACAGAGGTCGAGTGGGCGGAGATCGAGGCGATCTGCCCGGAAGTTCGTGCCCTCCAAACGCCGGACGACGCGCGCGAGCAGGTGGAGCTGGAGGCGAAGTACAGCGGCTACATCGCGCGTCAAGCGGCGCAGGTGGAGCGTTTTCAGCGTATGGAGTCGCGGCCCATTCCGAGCCACTTTGACTACGCCGCCGTGCCGCAACTGCGCGTCGAGGCGAAAGAGAAACTGGGCCGGGTTCGCCCCGTCAACCTCGGCCAGGCCGGCCGTATCAGCGGCATCAGCCCGGCCGACCTCGCCGTGCTGTTGATGTATCTGGATTGAATGTAACGCGGCCAAGCCTCAACGAGTTAGCAACCACACAAAACCAGTCTGGCTGAAAGCTGTTAGCTGATAGCTATTAGCTGTCAGCCAGAACTCGGCTGAACTGCTCCGCAGCTTGCGGAGAAGCTCAGAGCTAAGAATCGAACCGGTCTGCCGCCGTTGCACGAGGTTGTCAGCGCTGCACGCGCGCCGACCCGCCCTTGGCGAACTCCTCCACCTCTTCCCGGCGCGCCATGCTGATGTCGCCGTGAAATGTGGTCAGCAGCGCCCCGTGCGCCCAACCGAGGCGGAGCGACTCTTCCGGCGACCGCCCGGAGAGCAGGCCATAAATAAGGCCAGAGGCGAAGCCGTCGCCGCCGCCGATGCGGTCAATCACGTCCAGGTGACACGTCGGGCTGACGTAGCGTTCGCCGTTGAGCCACAGCACGGCGGCCCAGTCGTGGCGGCTGGTCGAGTGGACCTCGCGCAGCGTCGTCGCCACCAGCTTGATATTGGGATGCTGCTCCACGACGCGGTCGATCATCTGGAAGAACGTATCGGGATCGAGCTTCGACTTGGCGGAAGCCACTTCCGGGCCGGCGATGCCAAGACCCTTTTGTAAATCCTCTTCATTGCCGATCAGCGCGTCCACGCTGCCGACGATGCGCCGCAGCACCTGCTGCGCCCGCGCGGGACCGCCGACGGACGCCCACAATTTCGCTCGATAGTTCAGGTCGAAAGACGCGACTGCGCCGAGCGCCCTGGCGGCCTTCATCCCTTCGAGAATCAGCTCCGAGGTCGTCTCGGACAGCGCGGCGAAGATGCCGCCCGAGTGGAACCAGCGCACGCCGCCGGCACCGATCTTGGCCCAGTCGAAGTCGCCGGGCTTGAGCAGGGCGCCGGCTTCATTGGCCCGGTTGTAGAAGACCACCGGCGCGCGCACGCCGTGGCCGCGATCGCTGTAAACGGTCGCGAGGTTCGGGCCGCGCACGCCGTCGTGCTCGAACCACTTGTAGAACGGCGTCACGCCGGTTTCGCGTACCCGCGTCTGCACCAGCTCGCCGATGCCGTAATCGACCATCGCCGTCGCGATGCCGGTGCGCAAGCCAAAGCAATCGGACAGGTTCGCCGCGACGTTGTACTCGCCGCCGGAGACGTGAATGTCGAACGAGCGCGCTTTGCGGAAGGGCACGACGCCGGGGTCGAGCCGATGAACGAGCGCCCCGAGGGAGAGAAAGTCCAGCGCGCAGGCGTCCTGGCGAATCTTGAGAGCGTTCACGGTTCGGTTCCTTCGCTAGATCGTGACCGAGGAGAAGCCGCCATCGACGACAATGTTCTGGCCGGTGACGAACGACGAGGCGCGCGGTGCGGCCAGCCAGACGACGGCGCCGGCCAGCTCGCGCGCGTCGCCGAAGCGGCCCATCGGCGTGTGCCCGATGATCTGGCCGCCGCGCTCGGTGTAGCCGCCGTCCGGCTTGAGGAGCATCGCCCGGTTCTGCTCGGCGGGGAAAAAGCCGGGGCTGATGGCGTTGACGCGCACGCCTTTCGTGGCCCATTCGCGCGCCAGGAATTGCGTGAGGTTGAGGACCGCTGCCTTGGCCGCCGAGTAGGCCACGACGCGCGACAGCGGCAGGATCGCCGACATCGAGGCGATATTGATGATGCTGCCCCGGCCCGCTGCAACCATCGTCTCGCCGAAGACCTGGCAGGGCAGCAGGGCGCCGCCGATGAGGTTCAGGTCGAAGACTCCCTGCCAGCCGGTGAGCGGCAGCTTGCAAAAATCGCCGCCGGGCGCCACGGTCCCGTCGGGGCGATTGCCGCCCGCGCCGTTGACCAGGACGGTGGGCGTTCCCCACTGCTTCGCGATAGCGTCCCGCGCCCGGACCAGCGAGTCGCGGTCGAGCGCATCGGCGGCCTGGAAGATCGCCTTACCGCCGGCTGCCTCGATGGCGCGGACGCGCTCCAGGCCGCGCTCTTCACTGCGGCCGACGACAGCAACGCGCGCTCCGGCGGAGGCCAGCGCCTCGGCCATGGCGCCGCCGAGCACGCCCGTGCCGCCGAGAACGACGGCGGTCTCGTGCGAGAGGTCGAATAGGTCGTTCTTCATCAGCGTAGTTCCAGGGCAGCCCGAAGCGGAGCCTTATTTCGTGTCCACCCTCTTAACTTATGAAAGAGACTCACGAGCCGCGACCGTCAAGGAGCGCACCGCTGAAGTCGTAAAGGCGAGCACTTGAAGGAGAATCGGGATGGTAACACCTAAATTAATTCGGGCAGCGCGGCGGCCGCGAGATGGTCACGGTAGCACTGCCGTGGTTGTTGTCGTAAAACCCCGGCACGTCGTTGACGTACAGGAACAGCTCGCCGTCCTCGGCCGCCTCGAACTCGGCGCCGTCGCCCAGGGGAAACTGCACGTGGCCGGTCGTCCTAATCTCGCCGCGCAGCTGGAACCACGGGGCCTGTACCAGACGGGAGAGCAATCCCCGACCATGCGCCTTCGGCACGTTGTGGCCGAAACCCAGACGCCAGGCGGCGACCGCCACGTCCTTGGTCTTGTTCCGCAGGTAGGTGCTCCACCCCATGAGCGCGAGATAAACCGCCAGGTTCACCCCCAGGAACCCCTGATACTTTTCGTACCCAACCACGACGACGTCCACCTTCCACGGCGCCACCGTCCGCACTGCTTCCAGGACCGTCGTCACCGCGCGCTGGCGCTTCAGGCTGGTGTGCGGTTCTTTCGTGCCGGGGTAATACGAAAACACCGCGAAGATCTTTGAAGACCCGCGCGAGAAACACTCGCAGGACAACATTCGCGGCGCGTTCAGTTGAGGGTTGAAAATCAGGCAGACAGGCGCCGCGAGCTAACGAATTGCGGCGCATGCACCAGGGCGATGCTGCACCAAACGCAGACACTGAAATACAGGATCATCCACGGCACTTCCGTCCGCCACTGTTCCCATTCAAAGCTAACGTCCCGGCGCGCCCAGACGTCGCGCAGTCCCTCCCCGAGCGATAGGTAAGTTCTCCCCATCGCTTCGTCCGCTTGCCAGCGCGTCACATACATGGGTATGTCCACGGTACACATGAAAGTGACATAGGCGATTCCGATCAGTATCGCGACGCCCAGGAACGGGCGGACGGAACGACGGCAACCAGTCCAGAGCGCCAGTCCACTGACGATCAGCAGCGTGGCGGAAAGCGCCCAGATCGATTCTTCGATCGCGTTTCCCAGGTAAGACGTGGTCAACACCGCGTACCAGGAACACGTCTCGGCGACCATGATGAGAGGGACCAGGAGCCACGAGACGAACACTCCGGATCGGACTCCCGCGTTCCGGGAAATGGTGTTCAGCAAGATGGCCCACTGAATCATGAAGCACAGTTCGGCGAGTGTGGCCACCGACCGGCCCACCAGCACGCTCGAAGCCCACGAATCGAACAGGCTGAGGCGTTGCACGTCGGCACGCGGCAACACCGAGCGAAACCCACAGCCGAGCACGTAGACCGCGGAGAGCAATAATTGTCGTTGCTGGAACCGGTAGGCGGAGGGTTCGGCGGTGGCCCGCCGCTGCGCCAGCGCCGCGGCGGAATGCCGCCAGGCGCAAAGGTTCACGACGCTGATGGCGCAGAGTGTCGTCCACCAGGCCAGCACGCCGACCGACATGCGTCCCACGGCCGGCTGTGCGTGCAACACATTCCACAACACGGCGAATGCGGCGATGGCGACGAGCAGCAGACCGAGATTGTTCGAGAGGGCGGATTTGGTCACTCGGTACATGATTCTCGCAATGGTTAAGCCAAAGATGAATGTGAAGCAATTGTTGATTGTACAAGTAGGATGTGTGATGACGAAAACAAATTGCGATATTTGTTTGAAGATATGATGAAGAATATAAGTAGATGTGGCACGCTCGACTGCCGCTTGCGGCTTAGCGGAGGATGCCGCTAAGCCGCAAGCGGCAAACAATCTCAAAGTAACTCATCTTCAAGGAAACATAACCAATCGGTCTTTGGAACATCATGCGCGGGCGGTGGGGCGTCGGTAGACTACCACAGTTGGCCTTCTTCCGGAGTGAGCGCCAACCGTGCCTCCAACTATGGCTCCAGGAAGAACTCCTTAGCATGACAACCACGACGATTCAGCGACAGTATGACGAAGTCATCGCCCCTCACTATGACCTTGACCCGCAGGCGGTAACCAACATCGCCCTCGACCGCGCGGCCGACCAGATTCGCGAAGAACACCTCCTCGGCTCAGCGCGGCTGAACGTGTTCGACGTGGGCGTCGGCACCGGCAGCTTTCTCGCGAAACTGAAAGCGCTCGGCGGCAAGCAAGTCGTGCCATTCGGCCTCGATTTCTCGCAAAAAATGGTCGAGATTGCCTGCCGAAAGCTTCCCGACCTGCGAGCCGCCGTCGATGACGCGGCCAACCTCGACGCCCATTTTCCCGATCGGTCATTTCAGCTGGTCTGCACCCACTTCCTCACCGGCTTTGTCCCCATGCAGGTGCTGGCGCCCAAAATTTGGAGCCGGCTAGAGGACGGCGGTTACTGGTCCCTCGTCGGCGGCACCAAGGCGGGCTTCCCTGCACTCCGGGCAAAGGCCGAGTCGAAGACCCTGCGCTGGCTTTTCGGCGGACGCAAACTGGCCATCGACGAGACGGTCTGCAATCCCGCCGACTACGAAGAAATCGAGCGGACGCTGGAAAGCAACGGGTTCGCTATCCGCGCCCGCGACAGCTTCAAACCGGTGGTCCACTTCAAGAAGTTTCGCGACTTCATGGACTTCGCCTACCGCGGCGGCTGGCTCACGCCGTTCATCGAATCGCTCGGCTTGCACGAGGCCAGCGCCATGACCCGCCTCATGCTAAACCTGTTTTTCTTCCCGGTCCAGGATCACCACGACATCGAAATCGTGCTGGCCCAGAAGGTACGCAGGTAACTCGGATCGCGTTTCAGGGTCGCCCCTTACCGGAGACGTGCCATGCGAATCGCCATCATCGCGGAAGTCTTTCTGCCCAAGATCGACGGCGTCGTCAACCGCACCCTGAATCTGATCCGCAACCTCAAGCGTTCGGGAGACGACCTCCTCGTCGTCTGTCCGCGGGCGCCCGGCTGTGCAGACGTTCCAGTGCCCGTGCTCGACGTGCCCAGCTTTTCGTTCCCCCTCTATCCCGAATACCGCATCGGCCTGCCCGACCAGCGCCTCGCCGCCGCCGTCGCCGGCTTCGCCCCGGACGTGATCCACTACGTCAACCCGTTCGCGTTCGGCTTCCGCTGTGCCGACGAGTTTCGCCAGGCTGGGCTGCGGGTGCCGAGCGTCTTCTCGTTCCACACGCTCTACGGCGAATTCGTCAAGCAGTACAAGGTGCTCCGGCCGCTCTCGGCCTTGCTGTGGTGGATGATGCGCGAGTACCACAACCGCGCGGACGTGAACCTGACGGTGTCGGGGATCATGCAACGCGAGCTGATCGAACGCGGTTTCCAGCGCGTCGAATTATGGCCGCCGGCCGTGGATAGCGACCTCTTTCATCCCAGGCGGCGTTGTGCCAGGATGCGCGCCCGCCTCTCGAACGGCCGGCCGGATCGTCCGCTGTTACTGACCGTCTCCCGGCTCGCCCCGGAGAAAAACGTCGGTTTCCTGGCGGACGTTTTGAAAGAAGTGCCTCAGGCCTCCCTCGCGATCGTTGGCGACGGGCCGCAACGCCTCGCCCTGGAGCGTCGCTTCAATGGCGCCGACGCCCGGTTCATCGGCTACCTCAAGGGGACGGACCTCGCCTCAGCCTACGCCTCGGCCGATGCGTTCGTCTACGCCTCCGAAACGGAGACGATGGGCAACGTCGTCCTGGAGGCGATGGCCTGCGGATGCCCGGTGGTGGCGCCGCAGGCCGGCGGCATCCCGAACCTGGTGTCGCACCGCACCACCGGCTTCCTCTATCGCCCCGGAGATCTGCAGGACGCGGCACAAATGACGCGCACGCTCCTCTCCGACGGCGGCCTCCGTTCCCACGTCGGCCAGGCGGGCCGACGGGCGATCGAAGCGCGGAACTGGGAACAGTCCATCGGCCGTGTGCGCGAGGTCTATTTGAGCGCCGTCGCCCAGGGTTGCCGCGCCGCCTCCGCGCCGACCTGGCGTCAACGGCTCGCGACCCTCACGTTGACCGCTCTGCTTTCCGTATTCCGCTCACTGTCCCGCAATGAGAAGCCGGCCCCGCTGCCGCCGACTCTCAACGACCTGCCGCCGGCACTGCTCGAAGCCGCGGAACTCACGCGCGCCGTGGCGTGATTAGCCGCGACCCAACAGGGGAGCGCGTTGGACGCGTCCCCCCTGTCGGGTCGCGGCCATTGCTCGACGCAGTGTCTGTCCCACAAGTGGGTTCTACGAGCCGCGACCGTCAGGGAGCGTTGGCCACAGGCCGCAGAAAACGCTCCCTGACGGTCGCGGCTCGTAGAATGCGACCCCTTGTGGGACAGACTCTCAGTGCGCCCAGTTCTTCCGGTCGAACGCCAGATAGTTCAGGACGATGGGCACTTCCAAAAAGAGCAGCACCACGAACAGCACGTTTCCCTTCGTGTACTTGCGGTTGAACTCTTCCATGTCGCGCTCGACGTGGAACCACCTGTGGCTCCACGACTGGAGCTTGTAACAAACCGGAACCAGCGCGAGATACGCCCAGACCGGCAGCATCGGCAAGATCATCAGCGCCGCGACGAGGACGGCGAGAAACAGCGCGGCCGCCAGAGTGACACGGAACGGGACGGTCGGCGCCAGCACCGCGAGATAGGCCGCCGCCATGCCGACCGGGAGCCACTCCGTTCGGAACAGCCAGAACAGG
>JBBQPD010000037.1:0-15802 GCA_038331535.1 Gemmatales bacterium
AGGACATTTACATCGCGCCGACCTACGGCAACACGTTGATGGGCCTGGCCGCCTCCGACATGCCGACGGCCGCGGCCAACTACAAGATCGCCTACTACGCCCCGCAGCCGCGCGCCGTCGCGGAGGTCGTGGAGTTCGACAATTACGACAAGGTGGTCGAGGTCGGCAAGACCGGCCGTGTGCTGCTGACGACGCTGACGAAGGAGTTCTTCGTGCCGCGCTTCGCCGAGCGCGACGAAGGCGAGCGCGAGCCGCCGTATGAGAAGTACCCGTGGCACGGCGTCAGCGGCGTGCGGCCGTTCCACGAGATCGCGGCGTCGACGACGGTGGGGGTATACTAACACGAGGAGGTGTACCCATGAACGAGAATGCGGATCGCGAAGTGGTTACGAAGAAGGACGTGCAGCCGCTAGCCGCTGACCCTCAGGGAGAAATCCTCGACTGGGAGGCGTACATCCCGCCGCCACCGCCGAAACGGAAGGGAACTATTCAGGTCAGACTCCACTACAAGGGGCGGGCCAAACCGCTGCCGGTTCCCGATCCCAACGACGAGTGAGCCGTGATGATGACGCAATCGTACCCGTGGTATGAACTCATCTCCGGTGAAGACGTGGAGCAAGGGGATATTCTCGAGGCCTTTCCCGTCTATCAACCGCCCGAGGAGTTAGCGGGCGGAGAAACGCTGTCGCCCCTCTTCGAGTTTGAAGATCGTGATGTCGTCGTGATGACCCAGACTTGCGATCTTGTCCGAGGCCGAGAAAAAGTATCGGAAATAGTCGTGTGTCCCGTGTGGCAGCTGGCGGATTACGAGAGCGGTCTGTTAACGACCACGAAAGGGCGTGAAGAAGTACGCAGAGGAAACCTCCCGGGATACCACATGCTGGCCGCCTGTAAACTCCCGGGTTTTGCACGAGAGATCCGTGTTGTCGATTTCCGACAACTCTTCTCGCTCCCTCTCGGTTTCGTTCGCAAACGCGCCGGCCTGGCGACACCTCGGCTGCGCTTGCTTCCGCCCTACCGCGAACATCTGGCCCAGGCGTTCGCCCGGTACTTCATGCGGATCGGCCTACCGGTAGACATCCCGCCGTTCAAATGAGGAGGCTGGAAAGCGATGCCGTCGCCGTTTCCGGGGATGGACCCGTACCTTGAGTCGTGGATCTGGGCGGACTTCCATGTGACGTTTATTACGGCACTGCGCTCACAGATCAATCAGAACTTGCCGAAGCGTTACATCGCCAACACCGAGTTATTCGTATGGCGCGAGGAACCGCCAACCCTTGAGCGACAGGTCCTCGCCGGACCTGACACATACGTTGCCGAGAGAGGCACTCGAACGAAAACACGTTCCGGCACGGCGACGACGATTGAACCCCCTCTCACAACGATTCTCGATCGTGTGGAAAAGAAACAACGCTACTTGCGCGTCGTCGATAGCCAGGAACGTCGGATTGTGACCGTGCTTGAGGTCGTCAGCCCCGCAAACAAGACTACCGGAAAGACCGGAGACGCCTATAGGCTCAAGCGCGAGGAATACATCGGAAGCGGGATCAATCTCGTCGAGATCGATTTTTTGCGCGCAGGAATTCGGCCTCCTCTGGGTGATCCTTCCCCACCGATCGAGGATTTCTACGTGCTCGTAAACCGAGCGTCCGAGAAACCGAAACTCGGTATCTGGCCGATCTCCGTACGCGACCGTCTGCCCCTTATTCCCTTGCCACTCGATGGCGGGGTAAAAGATGTCGTAATCGACTTGCGGGCTTGCCTCGATCGTGCCTACCAAGAAGGACGCTACGAAGATCAATTGGACTACACCCGCCCGCCGCTCCTGCCACTTCGCGAGCCCGACGCGACCTGGGCCAGAGAGTTGCTGGCGCCTCGACTGAAACCGACCTCCAAGCTCCGAGGAAAACGACCATGATTCACATCCCCGTTCTGCGCTGGGGTGAACCCTATACCAGCCTCGAAGTGGACAAAGTCTTCCACTTCGCCACCGGCGAACCGGTCGCGGAAGTCAGCCGGGCCAATGCCGCGCTCGTCCAGCGTGACATGCGCCACGCTCAGCGAGCGCGCGACGTGCTGCGCCAAATCCCGATCCCCGACCTGTTGCAAATGATGAAGAAGGCCGGCGAGCTGTACGCCAAGGCCGAGCTGCCGATCGGCGACGGCACGCAAACGCCCGATCAGTTCGCGCGCATGCAGTCGGCCACCACCGGCCTGCCCGAGCACATGTGCAAGTTCAACATGGAGAAAAACAACTTCGTGTTGAACAACATGGAGAAGATCTTCGACTCGCTGACCCGCGGCCTGGACCTGAACATTCTCAGCCGCGGTTTCGGCGTTGAGGGGCGCGGCGTGCCGATCAGTTACCAGGCGCAGTCGCCGGTCCTCGGCATGGTGCTGCCCAGCAATTCGCCCGGAGTGCATACCCTCTGGCTGCCAATCCTCGCCATGCAAATCGGCCTGGTCCTCAAGCCAGGGCCGCAGGAACCGTGGACACCCTACCGCATGGCGAATGCCTTCATCCAGGCCGGCATTCCCAAGCAGGCCATCGCCATCTACCCCGGCCTGGGCGACATCGGCGCCGCCGTCCTCGAACACTGCCCGCGCAGCCTGATCTTTGGCGGCACGCCGACCGTCGAGCGCTACAAGGGCAACCCGCGCGTGCAGGCGCACGGGCCCGGCTTCAGCAAGATTCTGCTGGGCGACGACAAGGTCGATCAGTGGGAGAAGTATCTCGACATCATGGCCGACAGCGTCTTCGTCAACAGCGGCCGCGGCTGCATCAACTGTTCCGGCGTCTGGGCGTCGCGCCACACCGAAAAGATCGCCGAGGCCCTCGCCGCCCGCATCGGCCCCGTGATGCCGCTGCCGCCCGAAGATCCGAAGTCGGCGCTGGCGGCGTTCACCGTCCCCGGCCAGGCCGACGCGGTCAACACCGACATCGACGCCGCCCTGAAAGAGGCCGGCGTCAAGGACATGACAGCGCAGTATGGGTCGCGATTGGTCAAGAAGGATCGCTACGACTACCTGCGGCCCACGGTCACGCACAGCGACAGCCCCGACACGGCGATGGCCAAGAAGGAGTACATGTTTCCCTTCTGCACCGTGGTCAAGTGCCCGCAGGAGCAGATGCTGGAAAAGATCGGTCCGACACTCGTCTGTTCGGCGATCACCGAGGACAAGAAGTTCCAGAAGGCGCTGATCGACGCGACCCACATCGACCGCCTGAACCTCGGCCCGATCCCGACGATCAAGCTGAACTGGCTGCAACCGCACGAGGGCAGCATCGTCGATTTCCTGTTCCGGGCGCGGGCCTTCCAGTTCGAGGGGCCGGTGCCGGAGTGATGTCAATTCGCCGCTTGCGGCTTCGCATTACGTGCGAAGCCGCGAGCGGCGGACGGCGAAACTGCGGTAGAGTCGTTCGAGCTGCGCGGTACAATGAGGACAAGATTTGGCTCGTCGGAGATTGGACCGATGAATGTCGTGTTGAAGCCGGAACTGGAGAAGTACGTTGCGAGCAAGGTTGCGAGCGGGTCGTATCATTCGGCGGCAGAAGTCGTCCAAGCCGGATTGGAGTTACTGCGCGGGGCGGAAGAACGCGAGACGCAACTGGCGGAGCTGCGCCGCGAGGTACAGATCGGCCTGGATCAGGCGGAACGAGGGGAAGGGTCTCCCATGACGTCCGAGCGCGCCCAGGCCGTTTGGGACCGAGCCATGGCCCGACTGGAGGCGGAAGGGGCCAGCTCCTCATGAGTGAGCCGATTTGGATGCCGCAAGCGGAGGCCGACCTCGAAGACATCGCGCTTTATCTCGGCCGGCGAAACCGAGAAGCTGCCAAACGCGTGCATGCGGACATCGTGGACCGAGTACACCGGCAAGCCCAGTTTCCGCTCACCGGCCAACAACGCGACGACATCCTCCCCGGCTTGCGAAGTGTCGCGATCGCCCAGTACGTCGTCCTCTTTCGCCCCGCAGGTGAAACGATCGAAGTTGTTCGTGTTCTCCACGCTTCGCGCGACGTGGACAGGATAGTTCGCGAGGAAACGGAGTTGTGACGCCCTCCGAGGGCGCAAGACCCTTGGCGTTACTTTGACTCACCCAATATGAAGACCGTTTCAACGACCTCCGTTGCTCGCCAGCCCACAGTAGTGCTTCATGGGGCACCGCCGCCGTTCGACTACCATCCGCTCGCGCGCGTGGTCTTCGAGGCGGGGGCGATTCAGCGGCTCGGTGAGTTCGCGCGCGAGCTGGGCGGCAGCCGCGTCCTCGTCGTCACCGACGCCGGCCTCCAGGCGGCCGGGCATCCGCAGCGTGCTCTGGCGTCGCTTCAATCGGCGGGGATGCAGACGTTCCTCTTCGACGGCGTTGAGGAGAACCCAACGACCCGACACGTCGCCACCGCGTTGGAGTTCGCCAAACGGCATCGTATCGACTTCATCGTCGCCGTCGGCGGCGGCAGCTCGATGGACTGCGCCAAGGGCGTCAACTTCCTGCTGACCAACGGCGGGAAAATGGCCGACTACAAGGGCATGAACAAGGCGACGAAGCCGATGTTGCCCTCCATCGGCGTGCCAACGACGGCGGGCACCGGCAGCGAGGCTCAGTCGTTCGCCCTCATCGCCGACGAGAAGACACACCTCAAGATGGCCTGCGGCGACCGCAAAGCCGCGTTCCGCGTCGCCATTCTCGATCCCGCCGTCACCGTGTCGCAACCGCCCTCGGTGACGGTGGTGACGGCCATCGACGCCGTATCGCACGCCATCGAGTCCTACGTCACGACCCGGCGTAATCCCTGGTCGCAGATTTTCGCGCGCGAAGCGTGGCGCTTGTTGTCGGGAAATATCGAGACGGTGCTGAAGACGCCCACCGACCTCGCCGCCCGCGGCGCCTTGCAGATCGGCGCGCACTACGCCGGCGTCGCGATCGAAAACTCCATGCTCGGCGCCTGCCACGCCTGTGCCAACCCGCTCACGGCCCACTACGGCATCACGCACGGCATCGCCATCGGCATCCTGCTGCCCCACGTCGTTCGTTTCAACACGACGGCGGTGAGCGGCTTGTACGCCGACCTCGTGCATGACGTCGGACTGGTCAACGGCGACTCCTCGGCGGCGGGCGAAGTGTTGGCGCACCGCCTCACCGAGTTAATGCGCATCGCGGACCTGCCGACCCAGCTGTCCGACTGCGGCGTCAGCTCCACGATTCTGCCAATCCTGGCCATCGAGGCCGCCGAGCAGTGGACGGGGCGCTACAACCCGATCCCCGTCGGCGAGGCCGAGCTGTTGCGATTGTACGAGGCGGCGCTTTGATCCGTCTCCGCCGCTTGCGGCTTCGCGGTGCCGAGAGCGAAGCCGCAAGCGGCAACCACTTTCTGAGGATCCTGCCATGACCGTCTGTGTGCGCATGCGCTGGTTAAGGCTCGTCCTGCTCCTGCCCGTGATCGCTGTCGCGCTGGCAGTGCCGGCCCGCGCCGCCGACACCGACTGGCTCCTCTTCCGCGGCAACGCGCTGCAAACGGGCGTCGCCGATACCATCCTGCCGGACAAACTCGAAGTCCTCTGGACCTTCAAGGCCAAGGACAGCATCGAGAACGCGCCCGCCGTGGCCAAGGGGGTCGTGTACGTCGGCGGCATGGACGGCATTCTCTACGCCCTCGACCTCGTCTCCGGCAAGGAGAAGTGGAAGTACCAGGCGGGGAAGGACTCCAGTTTCAAGGCGTCGCCTTCGGTGAAGGGCGACACCGTTTACGTCGGCGATACGGACGGCTACTTTCACGCCATCGAGACGGCGACGGGCAAATTGCGCTGGAAATATGAGACCGGAGCCGACGTCAGCTCCGGAGCCAACTTCCACGGCGACCGCATCCTGTTCGGGTCCGGCGACGAGACGCTCTATTGCTTGACCAAGGACGGCAAACTCTCGTGGAAGTTCAAAGTTCCCGGCGGGCCGGTGCTGGCCACGCCTGCGATCGCCGACGGCAAAACCTTCGTCGCCGGCTGCGATAGCGCCCTGCATGTCATCGACCTCGACCAGGGTACGGAGATCTCGGCGATCGAGTTGGCCGGGCAGGTCGGCGCGACTGCAGCAGTCATCAAGGATCACGTCTACGTCGGCACGATGGTGCATCACGTCCAGGCGATCAATTGGAAGACGGCGAAGGTTTCGTGGACGTTCGAGCCGGAGAAAGCGGGACAACCGTTCGCCGCTTCGATCGCGGCGACGGAGGCCCTGATCATCGCCGCCAGCCGCGACAAGCGCGTCTACGCCCTGGAGCGGGCCACGGGCAACAAGGTGTGGGCTTTCCAAACGCGCGGCCGCATCGAGTCGTCGCCGGTAATCGTCGGCAAGCGCGTGTACGTCGGCTCGGGCGATAAGAACTTCTACGTCCTCGACCTGGCGACCGGCCGCGAAATCCAGAAGCTGGAACTCGACGATGAAGTGACCGGATCGCCCGCCGTGGTCGGCGAGCGCTTGCTAATCGGGACGCGGTCCGGCACGCTGTATTGCCTCGGGAAGAAGTAAACCACTCGCCTGAAGCGAACGACAGCGATCACCGGGCGGCGGGAGTTGACTCATCGTTGGCGGGAACGTCGCCAACGCCGCTCCCGTGCAGCGCATGGTTCCGCATGCGCGGGTGGCAGGGTTGATGTTTCGGCAGTGTGACGTATTCGCGCCCCGATTCCTGTTGCTGTCGCCGCAAGTCTGCAACAATACGGTCCAAATCAGTGCCGAACTGGGCGGCCAATTCGTGTCGAATCGCCCGAATTTCTTCAGTTGGTGACAGCGGCATCGGCGTAATCTCCAGCAAGTTCCTCGGGTGTGCAGATGATGGGCGGCTCGAACGAGAAAACAGGACAGTCCTCGTTTCTGGCTCTCCCGCCCCGCACGAATGACAGGAAAAACGAGGCCTGTCCTGTTTTCACTCGCCTTTACGCTATCACTTGGACCAATCTTCCGTTTTAATGTCCGGCAAGGCCTCGAAATCGCGGTCGGAAGTGAGAAGGCAGAGGTTCATCTGTGTGGTCAAGCCCGCAACCATGAGATCGACCTGGGAAACAACGCGACCGCGTCGGCGTAATTCCGTAGACAGATCACCGTAGATTCTGGCGGTTTTCAGATCGACAGGCCACAGCCGCAGCTGCTGGAGAAGATAATCCAGGTCTCGCCTGTACTTCGCTTTGTGCCGGACCTGCCGCATTCCGGCCTCGATTTCACAAAGCACCGGCAGGCACGTACCCAGGCGAATGCCCGCAAGACGAGTCTCGAAAATCCGCCGCCCAACGGTCGAGGTTCGATCGACTGCCATCCCAAGGTGATTGGTATCCAGCAAATAGGCGGGCATCACGACTGTCCCCTGTCCCGGCGCATGAATTCCTTAGCCTGACGATCCTGCTCCCCAAGGGCAACGGTCATCCTCTCATGATCTTCCACCGGGATTTGGGCGGACAGAGCCATCAACCGCTCGTACGATCTCTTGATGTCCGCGGGATCGTCCGAAGGCTCACACCCTTCAACGATCAATTCCTGGCCTTCATGCCAGTGCGCTGGCAACTTGTCCAGGGGCTGAATCTTCCCTTTTCTCAAGATAGCACGGATCATTGGTTCTCCTTTTTTGCGAAGCTATTTCCACCGAGCTGGAATGTAAAGGCAACGCATCTATTTTCTGCGGCCAAAAGAGATGCGTCCCCTTTACGCGCTTTACGCGCCGGACGACGCGGCCGTTCATACGCCCCCACGACCGTTCAGCCCGAGTATCTCCGCCACCTCCCGAGTATGTCCGCCACGCTTGGCGGACATACTGGGCGACGCAAACCCATGCAGATACAAAATCTACGTCAGCCATCGCGCATGTCCGCCACGCCCACGCACCGTCTGGCACTCTGGCAGAATCGCTCGGAATCTCGATTTTTTCTGCGAATTTGACTCCCCACGACCTATCCGACCGCGGTAATCTCTACGAAGGAACACTGGGGGCTATTCTATCCTGGGGCCTTCTTCCAGCCTGCCGAAAAACGTGATAGGCTGATACCTGCTTCAGTTCAACCTCGGAAAGGTGGTCTCCGATGCCGGGTAACCGCAAAGCCCCGCGATCTACTACACGGCGGACTACCCGCCGCGTTCAGCAAAAGACGGAAGATTTATATCCGTCTCTGCGTAAGGGGCCGACCCCTGGTGAGCGGTTGTCCGCGCTGCTGGCTGATGCCAGGAAGCATGGAGCCACACCGCTAACGGCGGATGAGTTTGACCGGATGCTCGAAGGGCCGAGCGATTGGCCCGAGGACGAGGATGTGGATGAATTCCTCGCCTGGCTGCGACGGTTACGGCACGAAGGGTGACTTGGACGGCCGCCGTCGTGGTCGATACCGACGTCGTTTCGTTCCTGCATAAAAAGGATAGCCGCGCCCGTCTATTCCGTGCTCATCTGGTCGGCAACGACCGTATCATCTCGTTCATGACTCTCGCCGAATTGGAACTGTGGACCTTGCAGCGCAACTGGGGAGCGACCACCCGCCAGCGATTGGAGCGGCACTTGCAAGGTTACGTCGTCCACTTCGCGGATGCTCACCTGTGCCAACTGTGGGCGGAAGTGCGGTGCCGCTCGGAGGGGCAGGGACGTGTCATCGAATCGGCAGACGCCTGGCACGCTGCGACAGCCCTGGCTCTCGGCGTGCCTCTGGTGACGAACAACGCTGCGGATTATGCTGCTGTGGACGGACTGACGGTTCTGTTTGCGGTTACACCCTGATCGAGCAGCGGGAGTGTCGGGAGCTTCTACTGCAATGCCGAGTCCGCCGTTTTTCCTCTCGTTCCCAAACCCTGATCTTTGGCATGAGAAAACTTGTCGCCCGTCAGTCGGCTGGTTATGATGGGGAAAAGGAGCCATCACATGATCGAACTGACCCAGCATCAAGCAGAATCCCTGGGAACACCAGGGGCAACGCCGCCGCGCGTGCTGAATCCAGAGACACGGGAGATGTTCATTCTTCTGCCGCTAGTTGAGTACGAACGCCTCATCGACGAAACAGAAGCCGACGACAGTTCCTGGACCGACGCGGAAAGAGATCTGTTACGCTTGGAAGCCTGCGAGATGCTGGACTCGTTCGGGAAAGAAAAATGACACTACGGCGCGGCGACGTCATTCCAACCCTCTTCCCGCCCGCGTGGGCGACTGGCGACGCGCCAGGTGCTGTGATTGGCAAGACCTAATAGAATCCATTTGTCCTCTTCCCGTGCAAAGGTGCCGGCCGATGACCGTCCCGCGCGAGATGATCGACCTGATCGACCGCTTTACGCGCAATGCCGACTCGTATCGTTCGACGCAGTACAACGAGACCCAGGTGCGGCGTGAGTTCATCGATCCATTCTTCAAATGCCTCGGCTGGGACATTGACAACACGCAGGGTTTCGCCGAAGCGTACAAGGATGTGATCCACGAAGACGCCATCAAAGTGGGCGGCGAGACCAAGGCGCCCGATTACTGCTTCCGTGTCGGCGGCACGCGCAAGTTCTTTCTCGAAGCCAAACGCCCGGCCGTCAATCTCAAGGTCAATCCGGAGCCTGCGTTTCAACTACGCCGCTATGCCTGGTCGGCACGGCTGCCCCTGTCGATCCTGACCGACTTCGAGGAGTTCGCCGTCTACGATTGCCGGGTCAAGCCCGCGCAGAGCGACAAGGCCGCCGCCGCGCGCATCCGCTATCTCACGTTCAACGACTATGCCGAGCAATGGGACTCGATCGCCGCAACCTTCTCCAAGGATGCCGTCTACAAAGGCTCGTTCGACAAGTATGCGGAGACCAGCAAACTCAAGAAGGGGACCGCCACGGTCGATGCCGCCTTTTTGAAGGAAATCGAAGGTTGGCGGGAGCTGCTCGCGAAGAACATTGCCGTGCGCAATCCCGACTTGACCCAGCGCGAACTCAATTTCGCCGTTCAAGTCACCATCGACCGTATCCTCTTTCTGCGCATGTGCGAGGACCGCGGCATCGAGCCGTATCGCCAGCTCGGTGATCTGCAAAAAAGCTCGGCGATCTACGAGCGCATGCGCGACCTCTTCCGCAAGGGGGACGAGCGCTACAATTCGGGCCTGTTCCATTTCACGAAGGAACCAAACCGCGCCGAGCCGCCCGACGAATTGACGACCGCCTTGACCATCGACGATAAGCCGCTCAAGGACATTCTCAGAAGCCTGTACTACCCCGAAAGTCCGTATGAGTTCTCGGTGCTGCCGGCGGAAATCCTCGGCCAGGTCTACGAGCAATTCCTGGGCAAGGTCATTCGCCTCACGGCCGGCCATCGGGCCGTGGTCGAAGAAAAGCCCGAGGTTCGCAAGGCCGGCGGCGTCTACTACACGCCGACCTAGATCGTGGACTACATCGTCAAGAACACCGTCGGCAAGTTGCTCGAAGGCAAAACGCCGCGCCAGGCCGCCAAGCTGAAGATTCTTGATCCCGCGTGCGGCTCCGGCTCATTCCTCCTGGGCGCGTATCAGTTCCTTCTCGACTGGCATCGCGAGCGCTATGTCGAAGCCGGAGCCGGCAAGTACACGAAGGAACTCTTTCAGGGCCGCGGCGGCTCCTGGCATCTCACGAGCGCCGAGAAAAAACGCATCCTCATCAACAATATCTTCGGCGTGGACATCGACCCGCAAGCCGTCGAGGTCACGAAGCTGTCCTTGCTGCTAAAGGTTCTCGAAGGGGAATCGCAGCAAACACTGGAACGGCAGCGGCTCTTGTTCCACGAACGGGCTTTGCCGGACCTGGACAGCAACATCAAGTGCGGCAATTCGCTGATTGGTCCTGATTTCTACGAGGGCCAGCAGGTATTGCAATTTGACGACGAGGAGCGGTTCCGCATCAATGTCTTCGACTGGAATGCGGCGTTTTCAAAGATCATGAAGGCCGGAGGATTCGATGCGGTGATCGGGAATCCGCCGTATGTTCGACAGGAATCGCTAGCGGCTTATAAAGACTATTTCGGCAAACACTATGAAGCCTCCAATAACGTAGCCGATCTCTATGCCTACTTCATGGAAAAAGGCGTCAAACTGCTACGCAACGGCGGCCTGTTCAGCATCATTGTATCCAGTAGCTTCTTGCGGGCAACGTATGGAGAGCCGCTCCGTCGCATACTGAAGAAACACGCCGCAGTCCTTCGTATTGTGGACTTCGGCGGGTTGGCAGTCTTCTCCAATGCCAAGGATACTTACGTCTGCATTCCACTTCTCGCAAAAGGAGGGACGCAGGAGCGGGTTGAAATCTCCACGGTGGATTCCCTGGAGTTCCACTCCCTAAGTGAACAGGTTACGACCAATTTCTTCACCATCCCACATGAACGGCTATCGGCGGAAGCCTGGTCGCTCAAATCGGATGAGGAAGCCGCTGCATTTGCCAACGTGATGAAAGCCGGGAAGCCGTTGGGCGAGTATGTCGGACGCAAGTTTTTTCGCGGCATCCTCACTGGATTAAACGAAGCCTTTGAAATCAATGCGGCCCAGGTCACAGCGCTTACGAAGTCATCACCCGCGAGCAAATCACTAATCAAACCGTTCGTGGGTGGTCAAGATATTCGGCGTTACTTCATCAGGGGCGAAGGCCGACACCTCATCGTCATTCCGTGCGGCTGGACACGCCAACACATATCCGCGGCGAGCAACGGCTCAAGCGATTTTTCAGAACGGGAAGCGTGGAATTGGTTTAGTCAGAAGCATCGGGCCATCGCTGAACATCTGGCGTCGTTCACGGACGCATTACGAAAACGGCAAGACCAAGGCGATTACTGGTGGGAACTTCGCGCTTGCGACTACTATGAATATCTCGATGCGCCTAAAATCATTTTCCCAGACATCTGCAAAGGGCCACGTTTCCACTTTGACCGCTCCGGCGTTTATCTTGCCAACACAGCATACTGCCTCGGCACCGACGATCTCTACCTACTTGGCCTCTTAAATAGCCGTCTGTTTTGGTTTGCTATTAGTAACATCAGCATTCCATTCGGCATTCGTGCGGGCCAATACCGCTACCGGCTTATTTACCAGTACATGGAAAAGGTGCCGATTCGGGTCATCGACTTCTCCAACGCCGCCGACAAAGCCCGACATGACCGGATGGTGCAACTCGTCGAGTCCATGCTGGCATTACACAATCAGCTGTCGGCGGCGAAGGCTCCGCACGACAAGTCAGTTCTACAGACTCAAATCACCGCGACGGATCGCCAGATCGACAACCTCGTCTATGAACTCTATGGCTTGACGCCGGACGAAATCAAGATCGTCGAACAAGGACCAGGTGAGCAGGCAAGTCCTCACGATACAAACGAGGGAACGACCGGCGAAGAAAACGGCGCTGCAGTTCCCTATGTCCCTTACCAACCCGCCCTCGACGCCGGCCTCAGCGAAGAATGGGACCGCAAGAACGCGCGGCGGCTCGAACTGGTGTTCAAGATGTCCGATGGCGAATTGTCGCCGGAAGAGGAAGCCGAATTCGAGGAGATGCAGGAAACGGTCATCGCGCACTTCCAAAAACTGTTTGGAGCGCCGCTGTTTGACGAACGCCTTGAAAGACTCGAAAAAAAATACGGCATCACCAAACAACCCTGACTGGTAGCCCCGCGCGATGCTTTTTGTCTATTCAGATCGCCCACACGACCGCAAACACGGCCCCGCCGGATACACCGCTTATCGAGCCTTCAAGCCGTGGCTGCGCGATGAGTTTCATTTTCGCTGCGTTTACTATCTGGAACGCGAGCGCTGGTATCCCAGCGGCCATGCCGGCTTCGGCGTCGATCATATCCAATCCAAGAGCAAGCCCGAGAACCGCCACCTCATCTGCGACTACGCGAACCTGCTGTATTCATGCAACCGCTGCAACTCGGCAAAGCGGGAACGCGTCGTTTTGAATCCTTGCAGGACTGCGCTAACGGACCATCTCCGCGGTGCGGCAGACGGCACGGTTCAAGGCCTCACCAAGGAAGGGCGCAGGTTAGTAAGGATGCTCGGCCTCAACGAAATCGGGCCGCAAACCATTCGTAGACGCTGCCAGCGCGTTCTGCTGCTCTATCAGATGCAACCCGCCGATCCGGAAGTGCGTGCCCTGTACCTCGACTATTTCGGCTATCCCGATGACCTGCCGGAGCTTGCGGAGCTGCGACCACCCGGCGGCAACACCCGTCCCGAAGGCACGGGCGAGAGCTACAGGCGTCAACAGGACGAGGGGCGTCTGCCCGAAGTGTATTTTTAGGCGGCATTGTTGAGCCGAATCGCTTCCTCGATCTCCGCCGAGTGGCTGGCGTAGTAGTCCCAGGCTCTCGCCAGATCGTCTTGAGTCAGCCCCTGGATCATTTCCAGAAGGCGCTCATCCGAGAAGCCGAGTTGCCGGTAATGGACAAGCCCATGCACCGTGATGCGAGAATGGTGGATGCAGGCATCGCCGCCGCAAACGTTCGGCGTCTTTTGCACCCAACTCTGTTTCGTGGTTGTGTCCGTGGCCATGATCGGCACCTCCTTTCCTGAGATTATACCAGGGCGGGGCCGCGACGAAGCCAGCGAGCGCAGCGCTTCAGGTCACGCGCACATGCTGGCCGGCCAGGGTCGGCACCTGTTCGACCTGGCATCTGCCTGGAACGCCGGGTCATGGACTCTTCGGTGCAACGATATTCTCGAGCGCGGTGATGAGAGGAGGCACGTCTCCCGTCAGAATCTGCCAGAGGATGTCCAGGTCGATTGTGTCATAGCCGTGGATCAGCTGGTTGCGCAGGGCGATAATTTGGTGCCAGGCTATTGCAGGGTGTTGTTGGCGGCGCGGCACCGAGACGCGGCCGGCAGCCTCGCCGATGATCTGACAAAGCTGAACGAGGGCCAGGCTCAGCACGCGATCCTGGTCGAGGTCCGCACGCACACGCTGCTTGACCAGATCGGCAGCTTCGCGTGCGTGATCGAGCATCTGGCACAGGCTCACTGCGTCATCATGCGCCATAGAGCGTCTCTGCTTCTCGTAAAACCTCGTCCCGGAAATAACGACTCAGGCATGCCGGCGTGTTCAAGTCCACTTTTCTCCCTAGCATCGCGGACAGTTCGTCCTGCATGGCGAAGAAGCTCAGGCCAGGGATGTGCGCCGGGTCGAATTCCACCAACACGTCGATATCGCTATCCGGCCGAAAGTCGGGGCGCAGAATGGAACCGAACAGGGCGAGCTTGCGAATGTGATGGCGCTGGCAAAACTCCGCAATCTTCTGGCGCGGCAGGTCGAGCGCGGCTTGGTGCATGTTATTTCTCCCATTTTTCGAGGATTCCCCGGTCTGTGACCATGCAAGGGAAGTCATTGTCGGCGTCAAGGCGCACCATAAGCTTCACGCTTCCTCGTTCAGCCGAAGCGCTTCCTCGATCTCCGCCAATGGGGACGCGGCCGGTCCTTCCGGACAATCGACTGCGTACCCTTTCCGGAAGTTTCAGGCATTCCACCGCGGCCTATCTGACGGTCTGTTGGACGTTCGACTCGGGGTAGTTGTGCTTGAAGTAATTGTCCCACGTCGATTCGAGCATTTCCACCGCCTTGGCGAGCGGCACCGCCCGATACATGACGCCGTCCTTACGCACCAGCTGGAGCCGCTCCAGCTTCGCCAGCGCATCGCCGATCTCGAAATCGACCTTCAGCTTGGCCGCTCCTTCCAAATACAACTCGATGTAATCGTCGAGCTGCTCCGCCGTCCAGCCCTGCGGCGGGGCGTAGCGCCACAGGAAGAAGTAGCCGAGCAGCACCTCACGGCATTCCTGTTCTTCGGCCTCGTCCAGTAGCCGAGTCAGCACGCCGGAGTTGTTGTCGAGGTTCTGATAGTACAGGCTCTCGGCGAGCAGCAGGTGGTACATCTGCTTCGTCGTCGAGTAGCCGTAGTACTGCTGGTAACCGTAGCCGAACAGGGCGGCGATTGGAGCCCAGATGTAGCCGCCCTGGGCGAACGCCAGCAGCGACGTCGCGCTCTCCGCGACGCGGCCGATCAACTCCCAGATTTCCGCCCCGATCTTCCAGATGAGCAACCCCATGCCGCTCAGCAGCGAGCCGCCCAGCTTCATTCGCGAGATGCGCGGGATCTCCAGCCGCGCTCCCGGCAGCAGCATCTCCAGGTCGAGCTTCGGAATGTCCTTGAACGCTTTCAGGTAGATCGACTGCGTATCGACGTTGCGGCCGAGGCGCCTGTGCGGCCGCAGTTTCACCATGAACACCAGTCGGCGGTAAATGGCGAGCTTGACCTCTTCGAGCCGCCACAACTTGCCGGCCCGCCGCAGCGTCCGCTTGCCCATGACGTCGCCGCGCTGGAAGATTTCCAGGCGCTCGAAGACGTTGCGGTCCACCTCCATGTTGACGCCCCAGTCGCTGGCGCCGCCGGCCATCGCCGCTTCGACGTCCTTCCACGTCAGCCGTTTGAAGTTCGCGCGCTCCATCAGCCGCACGAAAGCGTCGAACGTCTGGCCGGCCTTCTCCGCTCGCTTCTCGGGCGGCAGCGGCTGAAGCGACTTCGTCTCCGAATCCGGATCGAACGGCGCGTAGGCGTCCTTGAGTTCTTCCAGTTGTTGCTGGTACTCGAAGTGAAAGACCGCACTGACGCGGCGCGCGAACTGCCGAAACGGCTCGCGTTCGGTCGCCGGCAGCCCCTTGTCCTGGCACAGCAGGCGCACGAGATCGCTGCGGCGGAGCGGGATGTAATGTTCGCGGTCCTTGTACTCGGCCATGGCAAATCCAGTGCAGAAGTCAGAATGCAGAAGTCAGAATGAAATAGCTTCAGGCGCTCCGTTTGGTAATTCGGTCGCGG
>JBBQPD010000038.1:0-15719 GCA_038331535.1 Gemmatales bacterium
TCTTCGGGTCCGCCGCGCGCGGCTGGAGTGCCCGATCCGCGGTCGCCTTCCAGATGAGGAAGCCGGTCACTCCGAGCGCCACCAACAAGCCGCCGATGCTGACCAGGACAATCCAGAGCGGCGCCCCACTTTTCTTCCGGAGCGGTGGTTCGTCGTCCAAAGGCCGGCGCGCCGGGCGGTCGGCGGCGAGTGGGATCACGTCGTCCACCCGGTCGCGCTTATCAACGACGATGCGCACCACCGGCTTTGGCTTCGCGGCACTCGTCGCCCCGACCACGGCCGGCGCTTTCGCCCCTTCCGCTTCGGAGGCAGCCAGTTCCGCCTCAGTCGGCAGCGGCCCGCCGCCGACGCGGAAGATCTTGTCGCAATGCCGACAGCGCTTCGGCTTGCCATACATGCTTTCGAGCAACAGCATGTTCTTGCCGCAGCTGGGGCAGTTGGTCTGGAAGGGCATGGAGCGAACCTCCGACGATGACGAAATCCGACCGTTAATGATGGACGACGGCGGGACGAAACGCAACAGCGGATTGGGTAGTCGATGTCGCCGATTGCCGCTTGCGGCTTAGCGGTCAAAAGCCGTCAAGCCGCAAGCGGCAATCAGAGGTATTCTCACGAAACAAGTGTCAGTTCTCCACCAATCTCAATCCCAGCGCATGGGCCAATTGATCCGCTACGGCAAGCCGAAGATCGCCTTCACCAGCCATGAATCGCCGGATGAGGACTTCGGGAATCCCCGACTCCCTGGCCAACTGGTCAAGCGGTAATTCGCTTTTCGAAATGGCCTGTTTCAGTGGTGTACTGAGAACGGGAAGCTTGCCCGCGTGAACGAGCGGCGGAAATTCCTGCTGAATCTTTTGGCGAAGTTCTCGATCGCGCGCGACCTCTTCCGGCGTCAGAGGCACCGAATGGTGAATGCGCTTGAGAGGTTTTTTCGGCATGTCACTTCTTCATTCTACTTTGACTTGATCTCTTGTGAGAGTTGGATCGTCAAGCTTGAACCAATCCTCTTTCCGTTGTACCAACTCCTCCGCTGTGACCGCTTCCTCGGCCAGAAGGAAAGGGAACGTCGGTGGCCCCCATGCCAGTAAGCCAGCGACCGAGAAAGGGATGATGCGAAATCCTCGCGTCAGCTGCTCCGGCACGAACGAGGCGGGTCGCTCCATGAAATTATCTCGGTAGAGCTTCAACCACAGGTCACCGCCCTCGACGCTTATGATCTTGGAGAGTGCGTAGGGAAGGCTGTCGTCCCCGCTGTAGGAGAGGTAAATGCCTCCAGCTTTTAGGATCGTACCATTTTCGGCTCGAATCGCTGTGGAAAGTTCCATCTGCAATCCTCAGCGCCGCCGATCTGGGAAACATTGCAACCGGTGTCAGCACAGTAATCGCCGACGCCAGTTCAGCTCCGATAAAATGTTGGTCGAGACTCGCTCCCCGTGCGAAAGCAGTCATCACAGCAACCGGCGGAATGCGTCATTCGTTAGTCCGGCGTCTCGAACGATGTTGCCCATTGCGATCGCATGAACCGGATTATGACGCGGGATGGTCAGGGTTCGGTTGCCGTCCGTCATGACGATGTGTTGGCCTTGCCGCTCGATCCAGAATCCGACCTTCGTCAGGGCGCGAACCGCATCGAGGTGATTGACTCCCGGCAGTTTGGGCACGGCTACACCTCGACCTCGACTTCGCGGACCTGCTGTTGTCGAAGCCGGTCTTCAATGACTTCGAGATACTCGCGGATCGCGTCGGCGATGTTCGCCAGCGCTTCCTGCTCTGTCGCTCCCTGCGAATGACAGCCTGGTAGGACCGGCACGGAGACGGCGAAGCCTTCCTCCGACTCTTCGAGAACCACTTTGTATTTCATCATCGGTCGCGGCTCCGCGGTTTCGGCGGGTGGGTTTTGAGCTTCCCACACGCCGCAGACAAACTGCATCCGTCACTTCTGCCCCAGCAACTGCCGCAGCACATACTGCAAAATCCCCCCATGCTGATAGTAGCGCACCTCCTGCGGCGTGTCGATGCGCACAATCGCGCGGAACGTCTTCTCGTCCTTCTCTCCCTTCGCCCGCACCGTCACCTCACGGCCCGTCGAATAGTTGGCATCACTGAGTAACGCCGGCAGTCCCTCCAGGTCGTACACCTCCTCGCCGGTCAGGCCGAGGCTGGCGACGTTTTCACCGGCCTTGAACTGCAACGGCAGGATGCCCATGCCGACGAGGTTGCTGCGGTGGATGCGCTCGTAGCTCTCGGCGATGACGACGCGAATTCCGAGCAGCTTCGGCCCCTTCGCCGCCCAGTCGCGCGAGGAGCCGCTGCCGTACTCCTTGCCGGCCAGCACCAGTAGCGGCACACCCTCGTTCTCGTACTTCGCCGAGGCGTCGAAGATTGACATGCCCTCGCCGTCGGGCAGATGCCGCGTCACGCCGCCCTCGGTGCCCGGTGCCAGCTGATTCTTCAGGCGCACGTTGGCGAAGGTGCCGCGCACCATCACCTCGTGGTTGCCGCGGCGAGCGCCGTACTGGTTGAAGTCTTTCTTGGCGACGCCCTTCGCCAGCAGGTACTTGCCGGCGGGGCTGTCCTCCTTGATTGAGCCGGCCGGCGAAATGTGGTCGGTCGTGATGCTGTCGCCCAGCACGGCCAGGGCACGCGCGCCTTTCACATCCGTCACCGGCGGCGGCGTCAGGCTCATGCCCTCGAAGTACGGCGGGTGCTTGACGTAGGTCGAGTGGTCGTCCCACTGGAACAGGTCGCCCGCCGGCACGATCAGCTTGCGCCAGTTCTCGTCGCCGTCGTACACCTTGCCGTAAATGCGCTCGAACTGTTCGCGCTTGAGCGACTTGCTGACGGCCTCAGCTACCTCGCTCTGGCTCGGCCAGACGTCCTTGAGGAACACGGGCCGTCCGTCCTTGTCGGTACCAAGCGGTTCGGTCTGCATGTCGATATCCACGCGGCCGGCCAGGGCGTAGGCGACGACCAGGGGCGGCGAGGCGAGGTAATTGGCCCGCACTTCGGCGTGAACGCGGCCTTCGAAGTTGCGGTTGCCGCTCAGCACCGCCGACACGACCAGGCCGCCGTCCTTGATCTCCTGCGAGATCGTCTCCGGCAGTGGGCCGCTGTTGCCGATGCAGTTGCTGACAGCTACCGTGCCGGCCACGAATGCGTGCGGCCCTTCCACCGAGAGGTCGAAAACCGCATGTTCGCCTGCCTCGCGCCGATCGAGTACACGCAGCGAGAAGGTTGGCAGAGTCTGAGAGGTCTTCTCCACGCAGTAGCGCTTGCCGAAGTCGGTCTCCTCACGAGACAGTAACGGCGCGAACCAGTCGCGCACGCCGAGTTCCTCGAACAATTCGAGGGGCGAGGGGAAGCCGCAGCTTTCCCGATGTAACGGACGGAACGAGCGATCCGTCGGCTGAGGGAGCCTTCCGAAGCGATCGTGTCCCGCTAGCAGGGAATAGTGCGGAAACACGATCGTCTCGCGCTGTGACAGCTCTGCCGACGCTACCTCGCGTGCCTGGGAAAAAGACAACTCGGGGCGCAGCGCATGAAGCTCTTCCAAGCGTGACGACATCCCCAGGCGCTGTTCGTTAATCTTGGCCACCGTGCGCCAGTAGACCGCCGCCGCGCTGGCGCGCAGCGCTTTGTCCACCGAGTAGCGGAACCCTACCTGCTCGACAAACGAGAGGCCGTCTGCCAGCTTCAGGCGAACCTCAACGCGAGGGATTCCATCCTGCGCGAGTGGATACGTGGACTCGGAGCGGCGCGTCGGATATTCATAGACGTTCGCCCTCTCGGTCTTGACCCCACAGCGCTCAAGGAGACGGAGCAAGTCGTCCATGAAGGATCTGAGCTGAGGCACGTGCTCCGGCTTGGCGCTTTGCGAATACGCCGGGTGTTCGAGGACCGCTTCCTCAGCTCGTTCGCTCAAACGGTGTAAAATCGGCCCCTGTCCGTCAGCACCGAAGGCGCCGCCCAGAAACTCCCGAACGACCGCAACCGGACACGTTGCGTCCAACACGAAAGCGGGCAGTGTCGCGGGTTGGTCGATTCGCCGGCCGATACGGACGCCGGGCAACGAGACGATGTCCTCCGTCAGGTCCGCCGGCAGCACGATGGTCCACTTGCGCTCGTCGTACTGCGAGGCCGCAGGCCGCTTGCCGGTGAGCAATTCGACGTCGTTCAGCACGGTCTCCCGATCCACGGCTTGACCGACGTGCATCCGACCCTGTTTCAGGACGCTGATCGATCCGTCGCCGAGCAGATGACCGAGAAGACGCGCAAACGCGAGGGTGCGCAGCCGGTCCTGCGTCGTGTCCATCGTGAACGTCTGTTTGCCGACCGCGAGCGTGTAGCCGACCTCATCGGTGTTCGGCTCGTCGAGGGGCGCTTCCAGTCCGACCACGACACGATCTCGGTCGAGAACCAGTTGATCCGCGCGCACCCAGCGCCCGTCCGCGCACAGCACCTCGTGGTCTGGGGTGCATACCAGCGTGCGGCCGTCCTGCAAGACGAGCGTCACGCAGTCGCGCACCCCCTTGTCCATGACTTCGGCCTGCATCGCCAAAACCAATTTTCCGTCCGGCGTCGGACTGAGGAGTACCGCGCCGCCCGCGTTCGGCATTTGTTCTATACGGCGTGCCGTGCCATTGGCGAGGAGCACCGGCGTACCCGCGGCGATACACGTGGTACACCCATAGCCGACGAGGTGGAAGCGTAACTGTTCCAGCGATTTTAACAGTCCCGCTTCGGTCAGATAGTCGGTCACGACCTTCGAGCCGGGCGCGAGGCTCGTCTTCACCCACGGTTTGACCGACAGCCCCCTGGCCACGGCGTTGCGCGCCAGCAGGCCCGCCGCCAGCATCACCGACGGGTTCGACGTGTTCGTGCAGCTCGTGATGGCGGCGATGACGACGGAGCCGTGCCGTAGCTTGTGGGCGACGGCCGCGCTCACTTCCTGGTGATGCTCGACGTCCGACGGCTGGCCGACCGGCCCGCCCTCGGAGACCTCCTTGAGCGCCGCCACGACCGGCACTTTCTCGTCGGGCGACACCTGCCCGGCGTGTCCGGTCGAGCCGGCGGGGACGGTGACGGCGTGGAGCGACACCATTTTCGGCTTGGCCTTGCTGAGCAGGTTCGGCAGGGCTTCGGTGAACGACTGCTTCACGTCCACGAGGCGGACGCGATCTTGCGGCCGCGACGGCCCGGCGAGGCTCGGCTCCACCGTGGCGAGGTCCAATTCCAGCGCGTCGGAGTATTCGGCCGCCGGCGTGTTGGCGTCGTGGAACAGCCCCTGTTCCTTGCTGTAAACTTCGACGAGCTTCACCAGACTTTCGGGCCGGCCGGTGGCGCGGAGGAAGCGCAGCGTCTCGGCATCGACGGGGAAGATGCCGCAGGTGGCGCCGTACTCTGGTGCCATGTTGGCGATGGTGGCCCGGTCGGCGAGCGACAGGTCGGCCAGCCCTTCGCCGTGGAACTCGACAAACTTGCCGACGACGCCCCGCTTCCGCAGCAGCTGCGTCACGGTCAGCACGAGGTCGGTCGCCGTCGCTCCCTCCGGCAGTTTGCCGTGCAGCCGGAAGCCGACCACTTGCGGGATCAACATCGACACCGGCTGGCCGAGCATCGCCGCCTCCGCCTCGATGCCGCCGACGCCCCAACCGAGCACGCCCAGGCCGTTAATCATCGTCGTGTGGCTATCGGTGCCGACCAGCGTGTCCGGGTACGCCTCCGCTTGCGGTTTCGCGTTCTCATTCACGAACACCACGCGCGCCAGGAATTCGAGGTTGACCTGGTGAACGATACCGGTCTCCGGCGGCACGACCTTGAAGTTGCGGAAGGCGGTCTGGCCCCAGCGGAGGAAGACGTAGCGCTCCTGGTTGCGCTCGTATTCGTGCTGGGTGTTGTTGGCGAAGGCCTCGGGGTTGCCGGAGTCATCGACCTGCACGGAATGGTCGATGACCAGCTCGGCCGGCTGGAGCGGGTTGATCTTCCTGGGGTCGCCGCCGAGGCGCACCATGGCGTCGCGCATGGCCGCGAGATCGACGACGGACGGGACGCCGGTGAAGTCCTGCAACAGGACTCGGGCAGGCGTAAAGGCGATCTCGCGCGTCGGCTCGGCTTTCGGATCCCAGTTGGCCAGAGCGGTAACGTCGTCGGGCCGCACCACCAAACCGTCCTCGGTCCGTAGCAGGTTTTCGAGGAGGATTTTGAGCGCGAACGGCAGCCGCGCCGCTCGCGGCACCTTCTTGTAGACGGCGTCGAGGCGGTAGATGGTGTAGTCCTTGTCGCCGGCGCGGAGCGTGGCGCGACTACCGAAGCTGTTGGCCATGAGCGGACCCTTCCTGACGAAGAAATCAGCGGTTGTCTGAAGGTATTGTCGCGGTGCATGACGGCGACGGCAACGGCGGGACTAAATTGGTGATGCGCGGTTGCGGACGTACTGGGCGGCGGGTACATTCAAGAGGGTAATACCAGACGGAGACCGCCGATCATGAACGACGAAATCCTGACCAATGAAGAAATCGAGACGCGGTATCCATCGGAGTGGATTCTCGTCGTCGATCCGGAGCAGGATGAACACCTGAAGATCCTGAGAGGAAAAGTGGTCTGCCACAGCGCGGACCGCGATGAGGTGTATCGCAGGGCCATCGAGTTAAAAGCCCGGAGTATTGCCTTTCTGTATACCGGGAAACGTCAGGGGAAGCACATCGTTTTATGAGCGACACCTTCAATCCCATCGACGACCTGATCATCGTTAGGGCGATAATCGAGGGACCTACGGGAATCATTGCAGCAATCCATTTGGCCCTCGATACGGGGGCGACCGACACCCTGATCAGTATGGATCCGCTCCTCGCCGTCGGCTACGATCCCACTCTCGCGCCGAATCGAGTTCCGGTCACGACGGGCAGCGGCATTGAGTACGTGCCCTTCTTCCCGATACTCCGCTTGACCGCCCTCGGACAGACGCGGACGAACTTTGACGTGCTGGCTCATACGCTGCCGCCGAGTGCCGGGATTGACGGCCTGCTCGGCCTCAACTTCCTCCGCGGCCAGCATCTGGTGCTCGACTTCCGCGCCGGCCAGATCACCCTTACCTGAAGGAGCCGAAAGAGCCGAAAGGGGACGCAGCTCAATTCGGAAATTGAGCGGCATCCCCCTTCGCCTGTGCGCCCAAAACCTCGACCGCCAGGATGGAGATGTCGTCTTGCGGTCTCTCGCCTCCTTGCCAGCGCGCGATCTCCTCCATTAGGGTGGCGATCCCCTGCTGAAGCGTCGCGGACCTTACACGGCCGATCATCTCCAGGAACCGTGCGTCGCCGAAATGCTCGCCGCTGGGGTTCATCGCATCGGGCAGGCCGTCGGAGTAGAGGTACAACCGGTCGCCCGCCGCCAGCTGGACACTCCGTTCGCCGTAGGCCTCCTCCGCCAGGCCGATCGGCGACCCCGGACTTTTGAGGATTACCGGTTGCCCGCCGGCGGGATGATGGATCGGACCGGGGTGCCCCGCGGAAACATGGCGGAACTCCCCGGTCGAGACGTCCAGGACGCCATACATCAGGGTGGCGAACTGCTCGGTCGCCGTGTCATAGGGGAAGAGACGATTCAGGCGGTCGGCGACCTCGGCGGGCGGCGTGGCGTCGAGCCGGCCGACGATGGCTCGATCCCGGATCAGGAGCGAGGACGGCTCCGCGGGCGGCGACAGGAGGCGACTGAGCGTCACCGACAGCAGGGCCGCCGAGACGCCATGCCCGCTGACGTCCAGGAGGTAGAGGCCCACCCGCCCAACGTCGAGCGGGATGATGTTCAGTCCATCGCCGGCCAGCTCGTCGCAAGGTAGGTAGCACCAGGCGAACTCCGTGCCCGGAATCCTGGGCGCCGCGCGGGGTAGGAACGACTTCTGGATCTTCGCCGCCGCCGCCAGATTGCGCGACATCCGGCCATTGGCTCTCTCCAGCCGCGCGTTGGTCTCCTCCAGCTCGACCTGGAGGCGGCGGAGCTTCAGATGTGTCTCGACGCGCGCGTGCAATTCCTCCATCTGAAACGGCTTGGTGATGTAATCGACCCCGCCGATGGCAAACGCCTTCACCTTGTCGATGTTCTCATTGAGGGCGCTGATGAAGATGACGGGAATCCCCCGGAGAGCCTCATCGGCTTTCAGGTGCTGGCAGACCTCGTAGCCGTTCATTTCCGGCATATTGATGTCCAGCAGGATCAAGTCTGGGGCGTCCTTCCGCGCCGCCAGCAGCGCCAGCTTGCCGCTCGGAACCGGCCGGACCTTGTAGCCGCGATCCTTGAGCATGCCGGACAGCACCTGGAGATTGGCCGAGACGTCGTCCACCACCAAGATGCTGGCGGGTAGGCCAGCGCCGTTCTTAGACTTCTCTGGATTCAAGGGAGGCTCCCGCGCTTAGAGTCAGTCCCAGAAGGGTGTTGTTTTTTACGAGCCGCGACCGTTAGGGAGCGGTTTTCGCAGCGTCTCGCCAACGCTCCCTAACGGTCGCGGCTCGTAGAACCCACTTCGGGGACAGACGCTTAGAGTCAAGGGACAAAACGGTGTAGCCGCAGGCTTTAGCCTGCGGCAGTCCGTCGCAAGCTAAAGCTTGCGACTACGGACCGCCAGTCAGTCTGAGTTTTGTCCGCCAGCGCTTAGTAAATCAAGAAGTTTCTGGTATTCAAAACCTTCGGCCAGTCGGCGCAACCCCTGAGCCAGTTGGGGGTCGTGGGCTTCGACCTCCTGGATCGTTGCCAGCAGTTGATCCAGGTCCGCCGCGCTGACGGCTTCACGCATCCGATGGTTCAGGTCTTGCGGCAAGCACGCCAGAGACGCGGGTAAAATCTCGGCCACTTCGGCGCGGTCCACGCCCGTGGGGTGCTCGGCGTAAACGTACTCCACGCCCACGTGGGCGTGAATCTTCTGGAACAGCTCTACTTCCCGGAACGGCTTGCCGATGAAGTCGTCGGCGCCGACCTCCATCAACTCCTGGCGGTTTTCGTCCATGGCACTGGCCGTCACCGCGATGATCTTGGGTTCCTTGCCGCCGGCCAGGGCCCGAATGCGGCGGATCGCCTCATGGCCGTCCATCACCGGCATGCGGAAATCCATCAGGATTAGCTGGGGCCGCCAGTCCTTAAACTCCTGGACGGCTTCCGCCCCGTTGGCCGCCAGCCGAATCTCGAAACCGACGGGGGCTAGCAGCTGCGCCAGGAGCTGGCGGTTATCCTCGACGTCGTCGGCAATCAGCACCCGGCACGCCGCCTGCCCAGGCTGGAGCTTCAGGACATGCTGGGGCTTGGTCTCCGCTTGAACCGCCTGGGCTTCCCCCTCTTTTAACGGTAGGTGAATGACGAAAACGCTGCCTTTGCCGACCTGGCTGGTCAGCGTGATGTCGCCGCCCATCAGGCGAACAAATTCCCGGCTGATCGCCAGGCCAAGCCCCGTGCCGGTCCCGGTCTGTTGCCCCGTCTTGGTTTGCTCGAAATGCCGAAACAGCTTCGTTTGCTCGTCCGCCGAGATGCCCGGGCCGGTGTCCTCGATTTCGACCCGGAGGTAAGGCCCCGTCGCGCCCGCGCGGTCCGCGCGCACGCGCACGCCGATGCCGCCCCGCTCGGTGAACTTGACGGCGTTGCCTATCAGGTTAATGAACACCTGACGCAGTTTGTTCACATCGGTAACGATGAATTGGGGAACGTCGCCGATCATTTCCACCGAGAACGATAGTTTTTTCTCATTGGTGCGCACGCGGAACATCATCTCCAGGTCTTTGAGCAGGACGGGCAGGTCGAACGTGGAGGGGTTGAGAGTCGTGCGGCCCGCCTCGATCTTGGACATCTCCAGAATGTCGTTGATAAGGGCCAAGAGGTGTTCGCCGCTGCGGTTGATGGTTCCCAGGTACTGGCATTGGCGGGGAGTGAGGTGCTGGTCGCGCAGCATCAGCTGGGAGAACCCGAGGATGGCGTTCATCGGGGTGCGGATTTCGTGCGACATGTTGGCCAGGAAGACGCTCTTGGCGCGGTTGGCTTGCTGCAACGATTGCTCGTAGCGTTTGCGTTCGGTAACATCGCGGGCGGCAGCGAACACTCCTTGCAGCTTGCGGTCGCGGTCGTGGAAGGTGGTCGCGTTGTAGGACACCACGGTTTCCGTGCCGTCCCTGGCCCGCGCGGTAAGCTCATAGTCGGTGAGCTTGCTTTCGCCCAGCACGCGCTTGATGCCGGCCTCGGCACGCTCCGGGTTGGTGAAGTAGTCCTTGAACGGCGCGCCGATCAGCTCGTCGCGCGTGCAGCCGGTGAGCGCCTCCATCTGCTTGTTTACGTCGGTAATGATGCCGCGCGGATCGGTGGTTATCAGGGCATCGATATTCGATTCAATCAGCGAGCGGGTGTAGAATTGTTGATCGCGCACGCGCTGATCGAGAACCATGCGCTCGGCTTCCACCTGCTTCCGTGCGGTATTATCGGTACCGATCAACAGATAACCGATGATCCGCCCCGGCGCGTCGCGCAGCGCCGTGACGGACACGATGGCCGGAAAGCGGCTGCCGTCCTTGCGGATGTAAGTTAATTCGTAGATATCCTCGATCCCACGCGAGGCCTTGAAAACTAAGGCCTCAAATCCTGGCGTGATCGTGGTTCCCAACTCGGCGCTCAAGGCTTTGGCGCGCGTAATTACTTCCTGCGGATCAGAAATGTCGGCCGGGGTAATCTTGTTCATCACTTCGGCGGCTGTATAGCCCAGCATGCGCTCGGCGCCGACGTTAAAGATTTGAATGACGCCCTTCTCGTCGGTGGCGATGCTGGAGAAGTTGGCGCTGTTGAAGATCGCGCTCTGCAAGGCCCCGGCTTCGAGCAGCGCTTCTTCCGCCCGCTTGCGCGCGGTCACGTCCTCCATGGCCAGGACCAGCAGCTCGCCGTGGTGGCCTGCCTGAAGCTTGCGGGCGTTGAGCAGCATCACCCGGCGGCCGATGACGGGAAAGGTGTGCTCCAGCTCGAAATCGTTGAAGACGGAACTTTTGGGGACGATGTCCTCCAGCAGCGTACGCAGGTCGGGAATGTCCCACTGGCCGTTGCCCAGCTCGTAGATCAGGCGGTCTTCGGTTTCCTCGGGCGAGACGTGGAAAGCCTGGTAGAAGGCGCGGTTGGCGGACTGGACGCGCAAGGTGGTGTCGAGGATCAGCAGCGGCTCGCGTACCGTATCGACGATGTTCTGGGCATAGGTTTGGATATCCTCGACTAGTGGTTCGCGCGTCATCCAAACCCTCCTGTACGCATCGAAGTTCCTTCGAAGTGGCGACCATGGCCGCGGCCTGGTTTTTCAGGCGTTCCAGGAGGCGGCTCGCGGCGTCCCGCACGTCCGCGTCCCTTTCCGAGGCTACCTGGATCCTACCGTTCATCGAGAGACCCTGCAATGCCCAGGTGGAAGCATTCGACCCGTTCCGGCGCCGCCTGGCTAAACTGAAAACCGGAGAGGCGAGAGGGAATGCAGGTCAATCCGGTTTCACGGTGGGCCAGGCTAGCATTTTTACCTACACTGCCAGCAGAGCACCGCTCCCTTCGTTCAGTCTGCGGCTCCAGACCCGAGACGAATCCAACCCGTTGTTTAAAGCTTGACGCAGCACCAGCTGAGACACCAAGACGAGCGAATTCCAATGAAACCTGGCCGTCGTCGTTTTTTGCGGGCCGCCGGCGTCACGCTGGCCCTACCCTGGCTCGACGCCTTCGCTCCCGCGCGCGCCGCCGACGCCAAACCGCGGCGGCGCATGGTGTGCATCAACACGCCGCTGGGGCTGCACCCGGAGTTCTTCTTCCCGCAGAAAGCGGGCAAGGACTATGAGGCCACGCCCTACCTGGACATCCTCAAGGACTTGCGCAACGACTTCACGGTTGTGTCCGGACTGTCGCATCCGGAGGTAGGCGCCAGCCACGATTCCAACTTCAGTTTTCTCACCGGCGCCCCGCATCCCGAGAGGCGGGCCGGCTTCCGCAATACCATCTCACTGGATCAGTTCGCGGCCGAGCATCTCCGCGGCGAAACACGGTTCCCGACCCTGGCCCTGTCGTGCGAAGGCTTCAGCCTGTCGTGGACGCGGAGCGGTGCGTCGGTGCCCTCGCACGCCTGGCCGTCCAGCGTGTTCGCGGCGTTGTTTCTCGAAGGGCGTCCCGAGGAGGTCGCGGCCCAGGCCCGCCGCTTGCGCGACGGCCAGAGCATCCTCGACACGGTGCGCGACCAGTCCCGGAAGTTGCAGACCGACCTTGGCGCCGGCGATCGCGACAAGCTCGACGAGTATTTCAGCAGCGTCCGCGAGCTGGAGCAGCGCCTGGCCCAGTCCGAGGAATGGGCGAAGCAGCCCAAGCCCAAGGTCGATGCCAAACCGCCGCAGGACGTCGTCAACTCCGCCGACCTCATCGCCAAGACGCGGGTCTGGTTCGACCTCATCCACCTGGCTCTCCAGACCGATTCGACCCGGCTGGTGACGTTGCAACTGCTCGGCACCAGCAGCGTGCCGCCGGTCGCGGGCGTGTCTCTCGGCCATCACGACCTGTCGCACCACGGCAAGGATCCCGCCAAGATCGACCAGCTCAAGAAGGTCGAGATCGAGAAGATGAAGACCCTGCGCGACTTCTTGGCCAAGCTGAAGGAGACGAAGGAGGACGGCGCGAACCTGCTCGATCGGACCGCGGTCTTCTTCAGCAGCAATCTGGGCGACGCCTCGACCCACGGCGTCAAGAACATGCCCATTGTGCTGGCCGGCGGCGGCTTCAAGCACGGCCAGCACCTCGCCTTCGATCCGAAAGACCCGCCGCCGTTGTGCAACCTGTATGTGTCGATGCTGCAACGGCTGGGCATCGAGGCCGACAAGTTCGGCTCCAGCACCGGCACGCTGACGGGCCTCTGATCGGTCCTCCTCCTCATTCGGATGATGGTTATGGCGACCCGAATCAACGTCACCGCTGTCCGCGAATGCTCGCCAGCCGAAGTCAAGGCGGTCATGGCGGAGACGCTCCGTCCGGCTCGCACCGAAGGCGCATGCAGCACCGAGTTCGTCTTGCCGGAACTGCCCGAACACAAGGGCTGGGTCTCGTTCACGACCAGCGTTTGGGGCGTGAGCGCGAGCGACCTCAATCGCGGCCTGTGCCGACTGGCCCGGCCGGCCCTCCAGTTCAGCACCTCCGACGGGGACCGCTGGTATTTAACCGTCCACGGCGGGCCGCGCGGCCAGGTCCATTTCTTGCACGAATTCTCCGAGCACGGCCACGATCCCGACCCCGCGGAGGACGCCGACCGGCAGGCCGCGCTCCTGGCGCGGGACGAACCGACTCCGGTAGACCCCCAGCTGGCCTTCCTCGAAGAAGACCCGACGCCGGTTTCTGAACGGGCGAAAGTGCCGTTCGACCTGCTCGCCGATAGCCTGACCGGCCTCGGGGCGATCATCCCCGACGAGTTCCGCAGCAGCGTCGCCGACCTGCCGTATAGCCAGGCGGCCGCCCGCTATCGCCGCTGGCATGCGGAACAAATCTCGGAAGCCCTGACCGCGGCGGGTATCCCGCACGATGCCGCCGCCGTCCGGTCGGTGCTGCTCTGGGAGAACATCACGGACGCCGAGAGCAGCAGCGACCTGGGCAACCTGCCGCGCCTCCTGTCCACGCTCGGCCTGGGCGGCGAGTGGGAAGAGTGGATCCGCCAGGCGGAGGCGCCGCCGCCGCCCCCGGAGCCTGAAGAGGAAGCCTCGACCGAGGCGCCACCGGCACCGCCGCCGCCGCGGGAAGACCTGATCGGCCCGGTCCTGGCGATCACCGATCCGCTCGGGTTGACGCCGGTGGCCGGCGGGCTGGTCTCCCTGCCGCTCAAGGACATGGCCCTGGTGCGCTTCTTCCCCGAAGCCCTGTCCATTTACGCCACGGCCGGAGTGGTCCTCACCATCACCCTCCCACGCGGGTTCGACCGGGCCGAGCTTAACGAGCCCGACGAAGACGCAGAGCAGCTGGTCGAGGTCACGCCGGACGGCTTCCGTTTCGGCTTGCCGAACCATTTGTTCTTCGGCCGCCGAGATTTCAAGAACATCCTCGGCAAGAAGCTGAGCCAACTCCTGTTTCACTTGCCGGACGGTTCGGTACTGGACGTGGCCTTCGCCCTGGCCGACCACCCGGCCCTCGCTCAGCACTACCGCGGCCCCGTCGCCGGGGAAGTGTGGCAGATCGACGCGACCTACCCGCCCCTGTCGCGCGCAGTGTTGAGGGACGCCCTCGACCTGGCGAGCAAGGCCGGACGGTCGAAACACAAGACGCGCGACGAGGCCGAGGCGCTGGCGGTGATCGAGCGGGCGAAGCGCGACCCGAATCTCTGGGATCTCACGATCCAGCGCAAGGGACAGACCATCTGGAGCGAGTCGGATGTCGTCGGGCACCTGCCGAAGGCGATCTTCCGGCAACGGTTCGCGGCGTACTGGGACGTGGCGGCGCACGACCGCGAGGCGGTGCGGCTCAACGAGGAGCGGCTCAATCGGGAACGGCAGATGCGCCAGGCCGGCGTCGAAGCCGCCAAGCGCCGCGCCGCCCCGCACGACGACGAGGTGCTGCTCGAAGGCAAACTCGGCCTGTACTGGCGGTCCGACTTCGCGCAGCTCACGGAGCTGGAACAGGAGACGCGCGAGAAGACCGACGCGGCACTGGCCGGGTTGGGGTTTCGGCACGTCGGCGACATCGTGGCCAAGAAACAGCGCGACATCGTCATGCGAACCTGGGTCAGCGGGGATCGACTCAGCTATGGCATCCTGATGGGCAAGCGGACGATGTACATGGGCTACGAGTTCTTCAGCCGCTTCGCGGACGGTTCGATCCTGACCACAACCACGAATAGTTCCGTGGACAGCCGGCCCGAATTCAAGAGCTATGCGAAGACGCACCCCGGCCTGGAACCAGCCGCGCTGTACGAGCGCCATCAATGGGGTGTCGCGCGCTTCCGGACGCGGAAGGGGACCGAGCCGGTGCCGCTGGACGAAAGTCTACCGAGCGTAGCCAGAGAGCTGGACCGGGGACTGGCCCGGCGCGAGGGGGTTGCCCTGCGCTTCCGGATCGTATCGACTCCTCCGGGCGAACCGCCGCCGGAGATACGAGCGGCCTGGGTCGGCTGTGTGCTTCCTCTGTTTGCCATGTCGGACGACCCGAAGGTCGGCCAGCAGATGAAGGGCGTTTTATCGCAACAGCCGGAAGACTATCCGCAGGGCTTCGCGGTGCGGGTCGCGGACGCCCTGCGCGCACTGGAGCGTCACAACGCGGAAGCAGCCCGGTGGTGGCGCGAGCATGCCCCGCACCTGAACAAACCGGGGCAGCCGTTCGTTTATCCAGCGGACAACTGCGAGCTGGTGGATGATATCGAAGAAGACAAATGAAGCTCCGTGGCACCGGGGTCTCGCCGGTGTGCCGGTGCCGCTCGGCTCGCGGCAGCTGCGGCTCGACATCCTTGACTCCCAATTCGTAGAGTAAATAGTCTAGGACACATGGTCTGCGTGACATGATTTCCGGACAGAAATGACTATCTTGTCTCCTGGACGCATTGCCGTTGGCGCGCACGGACGTAAAAGTGCAGGAGAATCCGGCGATGACGACCGGGTGATTCTCCTATTCGATCCTTCTAACCGATTCTTTGCTTTTTTTCCAAGATGCGAATTGATCCGACGACGCGAAGTGACATAATGCTTGTGAAGGACCACGAGCCTGTTTGAGTATTT
>JBBQPD010000039.1:0-15618 GCA_038331535.1 Gemmatales bacterium
GAGGTTCCAGACCAGGCGATCGGTCTGCACGATCGGGGCGGGGGCCGCGGAGCGAAGCTGCGTCCCGGCCGGCAGCGGAGCCTCGACGCGCACGCCAGTCAGAGGTACGGTCCCCGGATTGCGCACGACGAATTCGTAAGACAACGTTTCGCCGGGCGCGTACCGCTCCGGTCCCAACACTTCCAGCGCGAGGGCGGACGCGCGGGCAGGCACCGCGACGGGCTGCGGCTGACCGCCGACGTGGACGACGGCGGCCTCCTCGGCGGGCTTCGGCATCGCTCCGCCCTGGAACGAGGTTCGTTGCACAGGACCGGGCGCCCCTTCCCTGGCGAAGGCGGCGACGGCAGGCACCTTGATCTTCGGCAGCGATACCAGGCCGTCGTCGGGCACCGAGAAAGGCGTCACGACCGGCGGCGCGAGCGGCGCCCCCGTGGCGAGAACCGCTTTGCCCGGAGCCGGCGGCGGCGGCAGTTGTTGCCGACCTTCGCCAATCCGAGGCGCGATCAACAGCCCGGACGCGAGCACGAGCCAGGCCAGATAGCGCTTGCGGTGCGGCACTGCCACCCCTCCCTCCGTCGAACGTGCGAGCCACATCATTCCGAAACTCGATAGCGCCCGCGGCTTTTCTCCACGGGATACTTGAGATCGTTCTTCGCCATCTTGCGGCGGACGCAATCGCTGAGGTCAAGCCCCAGGGCATTGCAGAGCGCCAGAACCGCGCCGGCCACGTCGGCGATCTCGTCGGCGACCTGTTCGCGCACGGCGGGGTCTTCCACTGCCTTGCGCGAGGCGTCGTTGTCGATCCAGAGGAAGTGTTCCATCAACTCGGCCGCCTCGCAGGCCAGGGCCATGACGAGGTTCTTCGGGCTGTGGAACTGCTCCCACTCACGTTCATGAACGAACCGCGCCCAGGCGTCGCGCAGCTCGGCAACAGACGTCGTGGCGTCGGACACAGCTATCGTCTCAGTACACGGCACCGCAGGGTACGGAACCCGGACGCACGGCGCCGCAGGTGCCGTCCGGGTCGCTTCGACAGATGGTGTCTGCTTGCGTGTAGCGGCGGGACTATATCGGGCGGATGAATGGCGTCAAGCGGAACTGATAGGAAGGGTCCACTCCCATTTTGTCTTGAGACCCCATAATGGCCCGTTGCAGGGTGGCGGTCCGATTTTGGCAATCAGACCGTCGAAGAAGATGTAGGAATCAGTACCGAGTACCGAGTACCGAGTACTGAGTACTGAGAGTCTGTCCCAGAAGGGGTCTTTATCTACGAGCCGCGACCGTTAGGGAGCGCTTGTCGCGGCGTACCTCTAACGCTCCCTAACAGTCGCGGCTCGTAAATCCTACTTCTGGGACAGACTCTGAGTACTGAACATTCTGCCGCAATGCTCACGTGTTTTCGCACTCTCACCGATACCCGACCGCGATGACGGTGCAGTTGTCGCTGCCGCCCTTCTCGTTCGCCAGGTCCGCCAGCCGACAGGCGCGGGCGGCGGCGGACGGGAGCGGCCGCAGCATCTCCTCTTGCAGGGCGCGCTCGTTCAGGTCGGCGTGCAGGCCGTCGCAGGCCAGCAGCAGCCAGTCGCCCTGCGCCAGCTCGACGTGACACAGGTCCGGCTTGAGATCGGCCTGATTGCCGACGGCCTTCGTCAGCTCGTTCTTGCGCGGATGGCTATCGGCCTCCTTCGGCGTCAGTTGGCCCAGCTCAACCATGCGGGCCACGAGGGTGTGATCCTTCGTGAGCTGCGCCAGTTTGCCGGCGCGCAGGTGATAAGCACGGCAGTCGCCGGCGTGGCCGATCAGGACATGGCCGTCCCAGACGAGCGCCAGCACCACGGCGGCGCCCATGCCCTTGTTGGCCGCGCTGCTCTGGCCGCGCTTGTGGACCTGCTTGTTCGCTTCCTTGAGGGCGCCTTCGACTTCTCCCTTGAGCAAGTCCGGCGTGATGCCGATCAGCTCGCCGCTCTGGGCGCCGGCCAGAAGCGGTGTCAGGGTGTTGCCGATCGTGTGAACGACCAGACAACCCGCCTCCTGACCCGCCGCCTGGCCGCCCATGCCGTCGGCGATGGCCAGTAGCGCGATCTCATGCAGCCCGTCGAGCGTGGACCAGACGAGGTGCTGCGCGAGGAAACTGTCCTCATTGCGGTTGCGCACCCGTCCGGCGGTGGTGGCGCAACCAACGTCCAGGTGCGGCCCAGAGACGGGCGTCCGCGCCGGGGCGGGCGCCGTAAAGGCTTTGCCGCAGCGAGCGCACTGGACGGGCACCTTGAGGTGTTGCTCGGCCACAGCGCACGGCGTCTGACAGTGGGGACAGGTCACGCGGACGGACACGGGTCACCTCGGTTATCGTTTACGTTTCGCGCGGTGCGGCGGCTGTCTTGGGCAGCCGCGCCCGGCTCAGCACGGTGTACAACGGTCCGTCCGAGCGCAGCTCGCTGCTCATCACTAGCACTTCGCGCACCTCAACGGTGCCGCCATCCCAGTTCGCCAACTTCGGCAGCGCCGTGGCCAGTGCCTCGTTGTCGCGCTCGCCCTTGACGCGGCCCAGCGTGATGTGCGCCGTGAAGGCCCGGCCCTCGCGACGGTAGCAGCCCAGCTCCAGCAGCGGCGGCTCCAGCGCGTCGTGCAGCGCCGCCAACTCCGGCCCGCCCTCGGTCAAGCCGGCCCACACCGTCCGCGGCCGGCGCGGACTGCCGAAGCAACCCACCCCGCCGACCGTCATCGCGAACGGACGGACCGCGGCACAAGTCCCCGCCACGACCCGACAGACGTCCGGCACTTCGCGGTTGTCCACCTCGCCGAGGAACAGCAGCGTGACGTGCAGGTTGTCCGGTTCGACCCACTTCATGTCGCTGCCGGCGCGCGCGAGGCTTTCTTGCAGGTCCACGAGGCGGTCGCGGATCTCCTGGCCCGGATCGACGGCGATGAAGGTGCGTAAGCGGCTCATGGCGCGGACAGTGCCTGTTCCCAGTATTGGCGCGTGCCGTGGTGCAGGCGAGCGCCAACCTGGGTGATGACCTTCATGGCCAGGTAGCCGGCCGCGCGCGCGGCCCGGTCCGGCGGAACGTCGTGAGTGATGCCATAGAGGAACGAGCCGGCGAACATATCGCCGGCGCCGGTCAGATCTTTCGGCGTGCAGGGGAAGGCCGCCACGTGCGCTTCCACACCTTCGTGGCGGACGTAGGCGCCATTCGGACCGTCCGTCACCACCGCGGACGGCACCCGGTCTTTCAGCTTCGCGAAGGCTTCCGCAGCGCTCGCAGCCCCGGTGACGGCGCAGGCCTCGCTGGCGTTGCAGAACAGCAGGTCGCTCTGTTTCAGCGCTTCAAAAAAGGCGTCGCCGAAGACGTTGACGACGAACGCCTCGGAGCAAGTGACGGCCACCTTGGTGCCGTGCCGCTTCGCGCGCTGGATCGCCTCGCGGATCGCCCCCTGGCCGGTGGCCGGGTTGGCAAAGACGTAGCCTTCGACGAACAGCCATTCGGATTCGCGCACGCGCCGCTCGTCAACGTGCCGGTCGGACAGGTGGCTGGAGACGGCCAGACAGGTGCGCATGGTGCGCTCGGCGTCGGGCGTGATGACACAGACGCAAGTCCCGGTCGTTTCGCCGACGATCGCCGGGTTGCCGACGTCGATACCGAGTTCCTCGAATTCCTTCTGGTAGAACAGGCCGTAGCGGTCGTCGCCGACGCAGCCGATAAACGCCGCCTGTCCGCCCAGCTGCGACAGGGCGATGATCGAGTTGGCCACCGACCCGCCGCTCACCAACCGCGGCTCGCGCGCCTGGAACCGCTCGATAAGTAGCTTCTGCTCAGGCGGCTCGACGAGGCGCATCGTCGCCCGCTCGAAGCCGAGGCCGGCGAACTCCGCGTCGGACAGTTCGAGGAAAATATCGACGATGGCGTTGCCCAGGCCGCAGACGGCGAACTCTTTCATACCGACTCCACCATCCATGCGTGATCGGACTTCACAGCGAATCGAACCCCATTCTAAAGATACCTGCCCGAGACGGGAAGGCGAATGGCGCGCCACGCTGGTAAGACGAATCTCGAAATCGTATGATGACCTGCGAACCCGGCTCGTGTTTACGTGCCGCGCGCGAAACGTAAACAGCAGCGACGACTGCGAGGATCCCATGCGCAAACTACTCTGTCTCGTGTTTGCAGTCTTCTTCATCGGTGCGACGCCTGCTCTAGCCCATTACAACATGCTCTTTCCCGCCGCCGCGTCGGGCAAGAAGGGCGAGGCGATGACATTCACCTATCAATGGGGCCATCCCTATGAGCACCAACTCTTCGACGCTCCGAAACCCGAAGCGGTCTCGGTGCGTTCGCCGGATGGTAAGACACTCGACCTGACGAAATCCCTGGAGAAAATCTCCCTTCCCGCTGGCGAAGGCAAGACCGCGACGGGCTACCGCTTCACCCTCACGCCGGAGCAGCGCGGCGATTACGTTTTCCTGATGAAGTTGCCGCCGATCTTTCTGGAGGAGGAAGCCGAGTTCGTACAGGATGTAGTCAAGGTGATCTACCATGTCCAGGCGCAGAAAGGCTGGGACGCGGCGGTCGGCGGCGAGGGATTCCAGTGGACGCCGTTTACGCGCCCCTACGGTCTCGAACCGGGGCTGGTCTTTCAGGCGCAGACGATTCCGGGGGCGCTGGCGGAGATCGAGCTTTACCACGCGGCGCCGCCGAAGACGCTGCCGTCGGACGAGCAGATCACGCGGGTGGTGCGCACCGCAGCGAACGGTGTCGCCACCTGCACGCTGACCGATCCCGGCTGGTGGTGCCTGACGGTGACGGCGAACGAACGCGAGCAGCGCAAGCACGACGGCAAGGACGTGATCCAGCGGCGGCGCTCGACTCTGTGGGTGTTCGTGGACGAAAAACCGAAGTAACCGCTCTCCGTTTACGTTTCGCGCGGACCGAGGCGTTCATGATCCCGTTCGCCGTACACATCGCCGACGGCGTGCTGACCGCGCCCTGGCTGTTAGGCGGGTTCGCGCTCGCCGCTCTTCTCGTGCTGCTCGGCTCGCTGCGCATCCGCGACGAGGAAATCCCGCGTATCGCCCTGCTGACGGCGGCCTTCTTCGTCGCGTCGCTGTTGCACATTCGCGTCGGGCCGACGAGCGTTCACCTACTGCTTAACGGCCTGGTCGGCGTCGTCCTCGGCCGGCGCGCGGCGCCGGCGATTCTCGTCGGCCTGTTCCTCCAGGCGGCGCTGATCGGCCACGGCGGCTTCCTCACGCTCGGCGTCAATACCTGTGTCCTGGTTTTGCCGGCGCTGCTGGCCGGCGTCCTCTTCGCACGCTGCCATCGGGCGAACTGGCTGCGCGCGCAGGGCATGCGGCCGGCCCTGGTCGCCGTCTGCGTCGCGGTCTGGACGCTCGGCCTCGTGTATGTCGTCACGGTCGTTTGGACCAACCGAAAAGGTGATTGGAGCAATCCGAACCTGGACACGGCGAAGGCCGTTATTCTTCATCCCGCGGTCCTGGGGGCGGCTTGCGTCCTCGCCCTCGGTTCCGCCCACGCTGTGCGCCGCCTCGACGGCTCGGCCGAGTTCGTGCTCGGACTGTTGGTCGGCGCGGGCGCGGTGCTGGCCACAGCCGTTTTGAACGCCCTCGTGCTGCTGCTGGGCGGCGTCGAGGACTGGCGCTCCCTGGCGCTGTTCGTCTTCGCGACTCACCTGCCGCTGGCCGTGATCGAGGGTGTCATCCTTGGCTTCGCCGTCGCGTTCCTGGCGCGCGTCAAGCCGGAAATGCTCGGAGAATCAACGACCGCCGCAGCGGACGAACAACCCTCTTATCCGCTCGAACCGGTCCGGCCGCCCGTCCTGCTCTTGGTGGTTGCGGGATTGCTGCTGACCGCCGCGCCGGTCCAGGCCCATCGGCTTAACGTCGATTACAAGGTACTGGCGATGGAACACAAGGTGATCGTCGAAGCCTGGTTCTCGCGCAGCGATTCGCCGAAGAACGCGACCGTGCAGGTGTTTCGCTCCGACAAGCGGCTGCTCGTCGAGGGCAAGCTGGACGACGAGGGCGTGTTCGCCTTTTCCTACGAGAAGGCCGACGCGCTGCGCGTCGTGGTCAACGCACCCGGCGGCCATCGCGAGGAGGTGGAGATACCGGCGAAGAAGCTGGACCCGTCGGCCGAAGAACCGGAAAAGGCGCCCGACAGCGGCGGGAGTTTCGCGGACCGTTCCGAGCGCGCCACGGTCAAAGACGTGCTGCTCGGCGTCTGTGTGTTGCTGTCGCTGGCGGGTTTTGTGTTGAGTGTTCGCAACGCGCGGGCGCTTCGGAGACTCAAATAATCATCGGCAAGTCGGGGCTAGTTCGGGAACACCTCTTCCAACGACATCTCCCATTGCAACAGGCCGACGCTGACCGATACGACGTTGCGCTTGTGATCGACGCGGACCACCTTGCCGACCTTGTCGAACTTCGGCACGCGCACGGAGTCGTTCGGCTGCAAGCGCCGCCGGGCTTCGCGCAGCGCCGCCGCCTCGGCCGCTTCGCGCTCCAACTGCTCGGTCATTTTCCGTAGCTCACTGGCCTGCTTATCCGCTTCGTGCGCCTTCTCCATCGCCTCTTCGCGGGCTTTCTCGGCCTCCGCACGCATCTGCTGAAGCTGGGCCATCGCCGGCGCGCCCTTCTGACGGCGTTTCAGATAACGGTTGGCGCGCTTGAGCAGGTCGCGCGGCAGCTTCAACCGGCGGGCGATATTCTGGGCGTTGCTCATGCCGTACTGGCCGATCAGCAGTCGGTACGTAGGCCGCAGCGTCTCCAAATCGAATTCGACGGCCCCATTCTCCGCCCGCGCATTGCGAAACGCATACGTCTTCAGATTTCCGAGGTGCGTCGTCACCAGCGCCCGACAGCCGAGCTTGTCCAGCTCGTCGAGAATGGCCCGGCCCAGCGCGGCGCCCTCCGTCGGATCGGTGCCGGCGCCGAGTTCGTCGAGCAAGACGAGGCTATTCGCGTCCGCCGTGCGCAGGATGCCGGCGATGCGTGAAATATGCGAGCTGAAAGTGCTGAGCGACTGTTCGAGGCTCTGTTCGTCGCCGATATCAGCGAGGATTTGCCCAAAGACCGGGACGTTGCTGCCCTCGCCAGCAGGGATGTGCATGCCGGACTGGGCCATGAGGCAGAGCAGTCCGGCCGTCTTCAGGCAGACCGTTTTGCCGCCGGTGTTCGGTCCCGTGATGATGAGCAGGTTGAAGCCGAGGCCGAGACGAATTTCGATGGGAACGACAGCGTGCGGCGTGCGGCGTGCGGCGTGCGGCGTGGAAGACGTGGCCTCGGCCACGGTTATTGGCTCTTCACTCCGCACTCCGCACTCCGCACTCCGCACTTTGAACAGGTGTTGCAGCACCGGATGCCGCGCCTGCCGCAGCCACAGTTGCCCCGACGTGTTGATCTCCGGGGCGTACATATCGTACTCGCGGCTGAAGCGCGCCTTCGCCGTGAGGAGATCGAGTCGCGCCAGGACGTCAACGGCGTGCGTCAACGGCTTGGCGACGCGGGCCACTTCGCCGCTCAACTTGCGCAACACGCGGCGTATTTCGCGCTCCTCTTCACCCTTGAGGACGGCCCGCTCGGCGCTGAGCGTGGCGACGCCGGTCGGCTCGATGAACACCGTTTCGCCGGTGCTGCTCGAGCGATGCACGACGCCCGGTAATTTGTGGCGATGATTGACAGCGACCGGCAAGACGTAGTGATCGCCGCTGACGGTGGCGTTGGGATAGCGGAGGATTTCGCGGAGTTTGGGATCGCGGAGCAGACGGCGAATCACGTTCTGCACGCGTTCTTCCACGTCGGCGAGCTTCTGCCGGACCTGGCCCAGTTCGCGACTGGCCATGTCGAGGACGTTGCCGCGGCTGTCGATGCAGCCGGCGATCGTCTTCGCCACCGGCCCGAGGTCTTCGACCGTTGAGAGCAGCTCGGAAAGGTTCTGGCAGTCGTCGCCGAGGCGCATGCGAAAGCGGTAGATGTTGCCGGTGCAGTTAAGCGTGTCAGCGACTTCGAGGAGTTGTTCCACGGTGAGCTGAGCGCCGATGGCGGCCCGGCGAACGACGAGCCGAATGTCGTGCAATCCACCGAAGGGAGGCGTATGGCCCTGGCCGAGGGCAGTGGTCATCTCACTGACGAGACCGATGTCGGCGCGGATGCGCTCCGCATCGGTCATCGGTTCGAGCTGGAGGGCCAGCTCCTTTCCGAGCGAGCAGGCGCCGTAGCCGGCCAGCAGCTCGCGGACCTTGTGGAACTCGAGGAGTTCGAGCGTATGCGCGTCCATCAGGGGTTTGGTCTCGTCGCCCATGCAGCCAGGACAGCGGCGGCGCGGTTCGGGTTCGGTCCAGCGCATTCTACGCGGGCGGTGTCGATTTGTTTAGCCGCCCGTCCGAGACGGGCGGCTAAACAAATTGATTGTTTGCCCCTCCCTCGCGCCGCCGGTTAGAATACGACTCGCTCGCCCGGCACCGCCACCAGAGGAGAACACCATGCCACGCAACCTCTCGCGCCGCCGTTTCCTCCAGACCGCGGCCGCGGCGATCGGGGCCGTCCCGCTCCTGCACGCCGAGGAGAAGAAGCCCGCGGCCAACGAACGGCTGCGCGTCGGCGTCGTCGGCACCATCAACCGGGCCGGTGAGAACATCAACCAGCTTGTCGCCGCCGGCGCCGAGATCGTCGCCCTGTGCGACGTGGACGAGGTCCGCTCCGGCAAGGTCCGCGAGCGCTTCCCCGACGCCACGTTCGACACCGATTACCGCAAGATGATCGAGCGCAAGGGACTGGACGCCGTGCTGTGCGCCACGCCGGACCATCACCACGCCTTCGTCACGCTGGCGGCGCTGCGGGCTGGGCTGCACGTCTACTGCGAGAAGCCGTTGACGCACAGCGTCGGCGAGGCCCGGTTAGTGGCCGAGACGGCAGCGAAAATGAAGCGCGTCACGCAGATGGGCACGCAGATTCACGCGGGAGACAACTATCGCCGAGTCGTCGAGTTGATCCAGAGCGGCGCCATCGGTACGGTGCGCGAGGTGCATACCTGGTGCGGCCGGGGTTACGGCGGCAAGGTGCGGCCGAAGGAATCCGAGCCGGTACCGGCCGGTCTGCACTGGGATCTGTGGGTCGGGCCGGCGCCGCTACGGCCGTTCTACCACGGCCCGAACAAGACGGCGAACGGCCTCTATCATCCGTTCAACTGGCGCGACTTCTGGGACTTCGGCGGCGGCACGCTCAACGACATGGCCTGCCACCACATGGACTTACCCTTCTGGGCGCTGAAGCTGCGCCATCCGACGAAGGTCGCCGCCGAGGGGCCGCCGGTCGATCCGGAATCGACCTGCCCCTGGTCCATCGTCCACTACGATTTCCCAGCGCGCGGCGAACTGCCGGCGGTGAAATTGACGTGGTATCACGGCGACAAGCGGCCCGAGGCGCTGACGAAGCCGGGGATGCCGAAGTGGGGCGACGGCAACCTGTTCGTCGGCGACAAGGGCATGTTGTTGGCCGATTACGGCAAGCACATGCTGTTGCCGGAGAAGGACTACGCCGGCTTCAAGGCGCCGGAGCCGTCCATCGCGAAGTCGCTCGGCCATCACAAGGAATGGATCGAGGCGTGCAAGAGCGGCGGCGCCACGACGTGCAACTTCGACTACAGCGGCGCGCTGACCGAGTCGGTGCTGCTCGGCACCGTGTCCTATCGCTGCGGCAAGCCGCTGGTGTGGGATGCGGAAAAGCTGAAGGCGGACGTGCCGGAGGCGGAGGCGTTCATTCACAAGGCGTATCGCAAGGGATGGACGCTGTAATATGGTGTCGGTGCAGAGAGAAATTGACGACTCCCAGCCCGGGCTGGGGGGTTCGATTCAGTGTGGTTGTGCAAGCGCGGGCATGTCCGCACGGAAATCGGCGAGACTGCGGCAATCGACGGCTTGAACCAGAAGCAGGTCCAGCGCTTCCACACTGTCCACGTCCGCCAATGTGGTTTCGATATCTGCCATCGCCTCCGACGCGAATCGCCTTCCCAGTACGAGAACGATGGCCTTTCGAGCCTATAGGAGTTTCCCTTCCAACCGCATCGAGCGGCCAAATTTCGGTCCGCCCATCTTTTCTCTCCCAATGATGGCCTCGACGTCGAACCGGAGGGCGACTCAGCGCTGAGATGACAGAGTGGGCAATCCCGCACGGAATTCGGCGAGACTACCACAGCTTACGGCACGCTCCACGAGTGCGTCGAGCAGTTCCTGAGTGTTCACGTCCGCCAAGTCAGCCTCCGTGGCACTCAACGGTTCCAAACCGAATCGCGTGCGCAGAATGCGCACGATGGCTTTCCGAATCCCTTCGCACTCCATCGAGCGGCCAAATTTCGATCCGCCCATCTTTTCTCTCCCGATAATGGCCTCAACGTCGAGTCCAGGATACGCCATTTCGCCGAACAAGTCCAGCAGGCTGAGAGCATCGGCGCGCTGCATATCGCCTATCATCTGATGCACGATAACCTCGGTGGCATGTGCCACCAAATCGCGCGGCTGTCGGCCGTGCCGACAGAGCGGATAGAGCGACATCAGCGTCGGAGCGTTCTCCCACCACGGCTGCGGTTCCACTTCCCAAAATGGCACTTCGCGGAACTGGAGTAATTGCGTCACCACGCCGCCGACCTGCAACGCCAGGCGGCCGTCTTGCGAGCGGTAGCCGCGGCGCCGCAGGATGTACACGATGGGCAAGACCGGTAGTCGTTCGCGCTCGGCCAGCAGCCCGGATTTTGCCAGGAGATTCAGGGGAGCGTGGCGATCCCAGCGGGCATACGCCTCGAAGTAGACGACGAAGCGTTCTCGGCCTCGACGAGCGACGAAGGCGCGATCGGCCAGGCGCTCGGTCGTCGCTTGCACCTCACCGCCGATTGGTGTGAGGCGGTCGCACTCGACATCGGTTATGCGTGCCAACTCACGGCCGGCGCTCTGGGCTACTTCCTTGAAGCCTTTATCGAAGTCTTGCAGCGACCCGCCCTCGATGGCGTTACTTCCTACCATCATTGTAGCTTCGCGTTTCGCGAAACCGCAAGCGGCGAAAACCTCCGCAAGCCGGGTGCTCGCTATAACACCCCCATGACCCGAACACCAGACGTCCTCATCCTCGGCGGCGGCGTCATTGGTCTGACGACCGCGTATTTCCTGGCGAAAGAGGGCGTATCCGTCACCGTCCTCGACAAGGACGACCTCGGCCGCGCTGCCTCGTGGGCCGGCGCCGGCATTCTGCCGCCCGGCGATCCCGACCACGCTCAGTCGCCGCTTGAACGACTCCGCACCCACAGCGTGCGCATGTATCCAGGGCTGTCCAAAGAGCTGCTCGCACGTACCGGCATCGACAACGGTTATCGTGTCTGCGGCGGCCTGGAGATGATCGAATCGGCAGCCGACATCGCGTCCGACGAATGGCGCGGCGAGGGCACGGGCTACCGCGAGATCGGCGCGGAAGAAATGCGCCGTCTCGAACCAGAGTTGGCACCGCACTGGACGAGGGCGTTTCACCTGCCGGACATCGCGCAGGTGCGCAATCCGCGCCACGTCCAGGCGCTCCTCAGCGCCTGCGAGGCGCTCGGCGTGAGGCTGCTGCCAGGATGCGCCGCACACGCGATGGTGCGCGTCGGTCAGCGCGTGACGGCGTTCGAGACCGATCGCGGCCGCTTCGAGGCGCGGCGTTTCCTCGTCGCGGCCGGAGCGTGGAGCGACGACCTCCTCGCCCTGTTCGGCTTTCGGCCCGGCGTCCGTCCGGTGCGCGGCCAGATCGTATTGCTCAATGCCGGCATCGAAGGCCCACGGCCGTTGCTCCTGTGCGGCAAGCGCTATCTGGTGCCGCGCGGCGATGGCCGCGTGCTGATCGGTTCGACGGAAGAGAACGTCGGCTTCGACACGCGCACCACCGTTGAGGCCGTGGCCGGGCTGATCGCCTTCGCCACGTCGTTGGTGCCAGCGCTGGGTCGTGCCGCCGTCGAGCGCTGCTGGGCGGGCTTGCGTCCCGGCAGTCCCGACGGGCTGCCGTTCCTCGGCCCGGTGCCGGGGTGCGACAACGTCTTCGTCGGCGCCGGCCACTTCCGCGCCGGCCTGCAACTCTCGCCCGCGTCGGGCCTGGTCCTCGCGCAACTGCTCCTGGACCGTAAACCGCTGGTGCCGTTGGAGGCGTTCCGGCTCGATCGCAGTCCACTTTTTTCTGGCGTCGCGCCGACCTGCTGACCTACAATACCGACCCGTGACGTGGTTTATTACCCCCGTCGCTCCTCTTCTTGCATTCGCGGGATTGTACCCATGCCGACTCTCACCGAAGATGCCGTCACCCGCTTTGCACCGGACGACGGCACTTTGCAAAACGCGCGCGGCCTGGTCCGCAAGAAGAACTACACCGGCCCAGGCGTCTCCGCGGACGCCACCTGGCTGCTGGGCAAGTGCAAGGGCAGTGGAGCCAAGCCTTACGAGGTTTCCGTGGACCTCTCCGACGAGGGAAATCCGACGTTCCGCTGCAACTGCCCCAGCCGCAAGTTTCCCTGCAAGCACAGCCTCGGCCTGCTGCTGTACTACGTCGAGGCGCCGGGGCAATTTTCATCACAGGAGCCTCCGGAAGACCTCGTCGCCAAGCGTGAGAAGAAGGTCGCTCGCGCCGAGAAAAAGAAAGACGAAGGCGAAGCACCGGCCCCCAAAAAGGTGAACACCGCCGCCCTGGCGAAGAAGACCCAGGCCCAGCGCGACGGCCTCGATCTGCTGGAAAAGCTGCTCGTCGATCTCGTCAGCGCGGGGGAATGGTCCGAAGCGGGCCGGCTCGACAAGCTCGACCGCCAGGCGAAGCAGCTCGCCGACGCCTATCTCAATCGGGCGATGTTTCTCGTGCGCGAACTGGTGTTGCTCGGTCGCGCGGAGGGCCTATCCGACGAGGAGCGCAACGCGCGGGCGTCGGAGGTGATCGGTCAGACGTGGGCGGTCGTGCAGAAGGGCCGCAACTACCTCGACGGCAAACTCGCCGGCGACGAGAGTCAGGCTGAGGCCGACGCCGTCATGGAAGATGTACTCGGCAAGACGTGGCAGCTCGCCGAATTGAAAGAGAAGGGCTACGTCAAATCGAACCTCCACTTACTGGAACTGGCCTACGAACGCGCCGATGACGACGCGCGCATGGAGCGCATCGAGACCAGTCATCTCCTCGATCTGAACGACGGCCTGGTCTACCAGGCCATCACGATGCGCCCCTTCAAGAGCATGAAGCACGTCGCCGAGCAGGCGAGTTTCGTGCAACCGCTCACGGTCTCCGAGGCGGCGGTTTATCCCGGTTTTCTCAACCGCCGCGTGCGCTGGGAGAAGGGCGCCGACCAGGGCGAAGAACGCACGTCGGCCCATCTAAAGCAGGCGCATGGCACGGCGAAGACCGAGTTCAAGGCGGCGCTCGACGCCTTCAAGCAGCAGATGAAACACCCGCTGGCGCCGCGCGAGGCGGTCATGTTGCTGCGCTGCGAGCGCATCGGCCACGTCGGCGACAAGGTCGTGCTGGAAGACACGGCCGGGACGCGCCTCGTGGCGGCGGATCGGCGGAAGGACTACTCCAACGTCGCCAACCTCGTGCGCGCGGCGGGGATGCTTGGCAACGACCGGCCGGCGGTGCTGGCGCGCCTGTTCGTGCGACCGGTGGAGAACGCGGTCGTCGCCGAGCCGTTGGCGCTGATAACGCCCGAACACCATTTGCGCCTGGGGCTGTGACGACATTCGCCGCTTGCGGCTTCGCAAATCTCCGCCAAGCCGCAAGCGGTAATCACCTGCGAGAACTCTCATGCCTCGCGAACAATTACTCGGTCTGGCCGCCGATATGGACCGCCTGCTCTCGGCAGGCGCGACGGCGGCGACGGGCAACGAAAACCTGTTGCGCCGGTCGAAGACGCTGCGCGACCTCGGCAAAAAGGTGGCGGCGCTGAACCCCGTCGCCGACGCCGTGGACAAACTGACGCAGGCCAACGGCAAGACGGTCGGCCCCGCCTTCCTCGACCTCGTCGCCATGACGCGTCAGGTCCGCGCAAGCCTCTCCAGCGCCGGCGTAACCGGTGACCTGAAACCGGCGCCGGCGAGCGGGCCGTGGACGACGCCGCTGTCCGTGCGCGACCTGAATCCGCTGTACGAAGCGCTGTCGCATTCCGGCAGCGGCCGCGAGGAAACGATCCGCAGCGCCGCCGAGCGCGGCAGCATCGGCGACATGCGCCTGCTGCCGGCGCTGCTCAACGCGCTGGGCGACGGCTACGCTCCGGTGGCCGAAATGGTGGCCTCGAAGGTGCTGCCCGCGCTCGGCCCGGCAGTGCTGCCCCCGCTGCAAGCCGCACTGGAATTTCCCGGCAAGATGATCGACGTGCGCCGACTGGAGGCAATCGCGCGCATCGACAAATCGGCGGGACTCACGGCGTGCCGGCGGGCGCTGACGGACGGCTCTCCGGCGCAACGGGCCAAAGCGCTCGAGCTTCTGCCCGACCTTTGTCCTGCGGCCGAGGTGGAGAAGGCGGCGCTGGAAGCCGTCGCGGACAAGAGCCAGGAGGTGCGCGGCGCTGCCTTTAGTGCCCTGCGTGTCGCCACGAGCGACGCGGCCCTCGATGCCCTGTGCGGCGCGCTCGGCAATTCGTCGGGGAATGAACATGGGCACGTCTCACAATCGCTCATTGGGTTGCAGCACCCTGGCACGCCAGCACGGCTCCTGCAGGAACTGGAAGCAAAAATGGTCGAGTGGTCCACACCACCCAAAAAACAACCGAAGGGCGCACCTTCCTCCAAAACCAAGCCCTCCTCCAAAACCAAGTCGAAGGGGGGCGTAGTCGATGCCAAGCAGGCCGCTGGAACACACGCCGCAGAACTGATGACCATTCTGGGCGCACGCGCCGACGGCGACCGGCTCGCCATTGCCCATGCCCTACTTCCACATGCTACCGGCAAGGATGTCAGTCTGCAGTTCAATGCCCTCGTCGCGCTGGGTGGACTCGGTCCGATCGTGCCAGAAATCTTGTCGGCTCTGATTGCCGCCCTTCGACACAAAGATCAAGGTGTCGTCAGTTCCGCGATTCGCGGCTTGCGCCGATTTGAGCCTTCGGACCGCGAGCCGGCCTTGGACCAGGTGCTGGAAATCGCACGCCGGCCGAAGCTGGAACGATCTCTCGGCCAGGAAGCCGTGCTGTTCTTGATGGGACACTGGGATACACATGCCGAGGAAATCGAGGACGTACTCCGAAAGCTGCTGCGCGATAAGAACTGGGAAAGCCAGTCCATCGCCTACGAGGCTCTGATTGACTCGCAACCCAAAGGGCGGAACCTGTTGCCCGATCTGCTCGAAATGATCCGAGCGGGCACTATGAAATACGGCCTCTACCCCGTCTTTGTCGCGCTGGATCGAACAGGCGCAGAAGTTCTTCCGCCCTTGATCGAGATGCTGCGCAGCGGCACCCAGCGCGTAAGACAAGAAGTAATTCAAGTCCTCCGCGTCTACGGCCCGAAGGCGAAGGTCGCCGTGCCCCTTCTGACCGAGTTGCTCGACGACAAGGACACCTATCTTCGGGCATCCGCCGAAGCGGTGCTGCGCGAGATCGACCGCTGACACGAGCCGCGACC